>JANNGR010000333.1:0-10163 GCA_031403955.1 Betaproteobacteria bacterium | reverse complement strand
GCCGCCTGGCGTGCCCGCTCGGGCTTGTTCGCAAAGTCGGCGTAGTAGACCGAAACGGCGTCGATGTAATCGAGCTCGCGCTTCGTCTTGGCACCGATGCGGCGGCCCTGTTCGATCGCCGCCTGCGCCGTGGCCGCGGCCTGTGGCGAGGCTCCCTGCCCGGCCAGCGGGTTATTCATCAGTAGCGCGGCAATTCCGAACGTGGCCACGCCGCAGGCCGGGTCGTCCTCGAGAACGTGGCGAAACGCCTTCTCGCCTGCCGTGAACCAGAACGAGTGCAACATCGCCACTGCGCGCTGCAGCTCCTTTTGCACCTTGGCGTCACAGGAGTTGGCGAAGGTGAGCTTGCCGAGTCGCCCCTGGCCTTCTTCGACTTCGTGAGCCAGAGGCGTGCCAACCAGAGCGCACGAGAGAGCGGCCGCGGCCGCCAAGGTGTGGTATCGCATGGTGCTGATCTCCTCACGGAGCCTGGCGCGGCTTGCGGGAAGGCCCCGCGCACCGACAGGCGAGACGATTCTAGGCCGCCGGACAACTTGTTGCAACGCGATGAGAGAACACGCGATCCCTAGCTTCGCAGCACACGGCGCACCCGCCAAGGAAGTGCGAAGTCGCCGTGAAGCAAAAGCTTGCCGCGTCAGCAGGTGCACCTGAATTTGAACCAAGCGCGCAACGTGTATCCCGACGCGGCAGAGCGGCCGATGGCGGTGGGCGGCTTCTGGCCGGGTGCTGTCCCGACAATGCCGCATATCGAATGACGACAATCGACCATAAGTGGTCAGCCGCCGGACGGATATCGAATGGCCGGTTCCAGTTCAAGCGGTCCTATTGTTGCCCAACTACCCCTCTTCCTCGCCGCGGCGACATTCTGCGATCAACAACAGCCGCGCAGAAATTTCAGCACCGGACCGCTGACACTCTCGTCACCGGTGCCGATCGAAAAACCCTGGGAGAAATGGTTATGCTCACGCACCATCAACAGCTGCGGCGCGAAGCCGTGGCGGCTGACCAAACGAGCGAACAACTCTCCTGCCTGCACTTGCATCTGAATCAAGTCGCGTTCGGCAAAACCGATCAACAGTGGGAAGGGCTTTGCGTTGACATGGTCCACGATGCTGGCTGCGTCCCACACCGCTGGATCGATTCCGAAGTAGGCTTCGTTGCGCGGGTCGGGCGTGGGCAGGCCGAACTGGCTGCGGGCCAGGCCTTCAAGACGTGTGTTGTAGGGGCCGGATAGGAGAACCGCACCGGCCATCTGCGACCCGGAAGCGGCGGACAGAAAACTACTCGACAGGGTCGCGGCCGCCACGTGCGCGGCACCCGCCGATTCACCCATCAGCACTATGCGGTCCGGAGCACCCCCGAAGCGCTGCACGTTGTGGAGCAACCAATGGAACACTGCGGCAACATCCTGCGGCCCGCTGGGCCATTTGCTGTTCGGCGCTAGGCGATAGTTCGGCAATACCGTCAGCACGCCCTCGCGCGCGAAGTACCAACCGATGTTGGAGCGTTGCGTTTTGTCGCCGCGAACAAATCCACCACCATGAAAATTAACCAGCACCGGCAGCTTGTGGTTTTCAATGCCAGAGGCGTTGGGAGCGTACAGATCCAGCCTGTGCCGCTCATGCTCCCCATAGGCCAGGTCGGCGTGCAGCAGGACCCCGTCTCGCGGCTGCAGTGCCAGCAACGGCTGGTACAGTGCTTGCACCGCAGGCATGTCGAAGCCGGTGCCGATCTGGCGAAGGCTCTCAGCAATTTTGTCAGGCACGGAATTCATCGGAACCTCTTTGCGAGAATATTTCCAAATTGTTTGGAATTAGCTGCCCTCAATGAAGGGGGCTCTCAGCCCTTGCCGAATTGCGCAGCGCGCTTGTCCAGACGTGCACGCATGCCCTCGGTCTTGTCGGCCGTGTCGAACAGAAGTTGAAACGACTTGCGCTCGAACCGCAGGCCCTGCTCAAGCGGAAGGTTCATGCCTTCCAGCACGGCCTCCTTGATAAACCGGATCGCCTGCAGCGGACCTTGGGCGAGCTGATTGGCCAGCATGAACGCGCGCGCTTCCACCTCCGCATCCGGCACCACCTCGCTGGCCAGTCCCATGGTCAAAGCCTCCGATGCGGATATGGGCGCACCGGTCAGCAATAGCTTCATGGCGCGGAACTTTCCGATGGCGCGCGTTAGCCGCTGTGTGGCGCCGCCTCCCGGCATGATGCCGACCAGCACTTCGGGCTGGCCAAAACGTGCGCTGTCGCCAGCGATGATGATGTCGGCGTGCATGGCCAGTTCGCATCCGCCACCCAGTGCGTGCCCACGCACAGCCGCGATGATGGGTTTTCGGCAACTGCTGATCGCGCCCCACAACCGGTCCATCTGGCGCGCAACGATGCCAGTCGGCGTGGCGTCCACGTATTCGTTGAGATCCGCGCCGGCGCAAAAAGCGCGTTCGCCACCCGCCAGCACGATGGCATTTACCGCCAGGTCCGCGTCCAGCCGCTTGAAAACCTCGGCCAGGGCGCGGCGCAATTCCAGATTCAACACATTCAGTACTGCCGGGCGCTGCAGGCGCACAACCGCGACGCCGTCGGCGGGGCGTTCTTCCAGCAAGACCTCAGACATGGCCGCGCCCCCGTGGCCCAAACACCGGCACACGTTTCTCGAAAAACGCCGCCATCGCCTTGGCATGGTCGGCCGTGTGGTGCGCCAGGCCTTGGAAGCGGGCGGCGGACTTCAGGGCCTCGTCCAGCGTGGTATCGCGCGCTTCCTGCAACAACCGCTTGGTCCAGCGCAAGGCCTCGGGTGGCTTGGCGGCAATGCGGTTTGCCAGCGCCAGCGCCTCATCGTGCAAGTTGACCGGCGCCACCACCCGCGACACCAGGCCGATGCACAACGCCTGGTCGGCGCGGATGGTGTCGCCGGTCAGGGCCAGCTCGGCGGTGCGTACGTTCATGTCGTCGTTCAGGCGCTCGAAATATTGCTCGAAGGTGGAGAACATTTCCTCGCCGCTCAGCGCGTTGCGCGTGTCGGGCCGGTTGAGGGTCAGCCACGCCACATCGCCGCGCGTTTCGAAGAGGATGGGATGGTCATGCATGAAGCTTCTTTCTGGCATCGGCACTGCTGGCAGTCTTGTCACACGCGTTCGATTGCGAGCGCAATACCCTGGCCCACACCGATACACATGGTGCACAGCGCGCGCCTCCCGCCGCTGCGCTGCAATTGGCGCAGGGCCGTCAGCACCAGGCGGATGCCGGACATGCCCAGCGGATGGCCAAAGGCGATGGCACCGCCATTGGGGTTTATGTGTTCGCCGTCGTCCGGCAGGCCCAGGGCGCGCAACACCGCCAAGCCCTGCGCGGCGAAAGCTTCATTTAGCTCGATGACGTCGAAGTCGCCGATACGCAGGCCTGTTTGTGACAGCAGCTTTTGCACGGCCGGCACCGGACCGATGCCCATGACGCGCGGCGCTACCCCGGCCGTCGCCACACCTATCACGCGTGCCAGCGGTTTCAGCCCGGCTCGTGCCGCACCCGGCTCGCTGGCCAGCAGCAACGCGGCAGCGCCGTCGTTGACTCCGGAAGAGTTGCCGGCGGTTACCGTGCCCCCGCTGCGAAATGCCGGTTTCAGGCGCGCCAGGCTTTCCAGCGTGGTGTCCGATCGCGGGTGCTCGTCTTGCGTGACCTGGAGTGTCTCGCCGCGTTTGTTGCCCGCAACGGCGACAGAGGTGATCTCGATCTCCAACGTCCCCGCAGCGATGGCCCGTGCTGCGCGTTGCTGGCTGCGCATGGCGAACTGGTCCTGGTCGGCGCGCGAGATGCCGTGCTCCTGCGCCACGTTTTCGGCGGTTTCGCCCATGGCGTCGGTACCGTAGAGCGTTTGCATGCGGGGGTTGACGAAGCGCCAGCCGATGGTGGAGTCGTGGATCTCGGCGTGCCGCGAAAACGCCGTGGCGGCTTTGGGCATCACCAGCGGGGCACGGCTCATGCTCTCCACGCCACCGGCAATAACCAGGTCAAGCTGCCCGGTGGCGATGCCGCGTGCAGCACTCGCGATCGCTTCCAGACCGGAGCCGCAAAGCCGGTTGACGGTAGCTGCAGCCACGGTGGTGGGAAGGCCCGCAAGCAGCGCGCTCATACGCGCCACGTTGCGGTTGTCTTCTCCAGCCTGGTTCACACAGCCGAAATAGACCTCCTCCAGTCGGTCCCAGTCGACACCGGTATTACGCTCCATCAAGGCCTGCAGGGGCATGGCGCCGAGGTCATCGGTGCGCACTCCCGACAGGGCGCCGCCGTAGCGGCCGATCGGGGTTCGTATGCCGTCGCATATCAGTGCGTTTTGCATCACAGCCCCAGAACCCGTTCCGCATTGCCATGCATGATCTTCTCCATCACGTCGTCTTTGTATCCGAGCTCGCGCCACTCACGCAGGATGCGTTCGTACGGCAGGCTCGGATAGTCGCTGCCGAACATGATCTTGTCCTGCAGCCGGCCACGAATATCGACCTTGAGATTGCCAGGAAAGTGTTTGGGTGCCCAGCCCGACATTTCCCAGAATACATTGCCCTTGTGCAATGCCACGGCCGTGGTTTCGTCCACCCACGGCCACCCGGGATGCGCCATGATGATCTTCAGATTTGGAAAGTCGGCCGCCAGATCGTCGATGTGGGATGGATGCGCGTGGCGCACGCGGGCGCCATTGCCGCCGGGCATGCCGGCGCCCATGCCGGTGGTGCCGACGTCGATCATCACCGCTGCTCCAAGCCCGTTGATGACTTCGAACAGGTCGTAGTGGAGCCGGTCGTTCACGGCCAGGTGTTGCATGATGGGATGAAAGTGAAATCCGACGAACCCCAGCTCCTTCACGGCCTTCGTGGCCTGGCGAATCGCCACTTCTCCCTTTGCCGGCTCCACGGCACCCCAGCACTGGATTACACGCGCGGGATGGCGCTGCCACATTGCATGCACATACTCGTTGGTGCATGGTGGCGTAGCGACGGTGGTTTCGAGATCGAGTGCCACCAGGCAGGCGTCCACGCCCGCCTCGGTAAACTCCGCGATGACTTCGTCTTCACTCTTGGCGACCCAGTCGCGTTTCCAGTAGCTGGCCAGGGCCTTCGGATACGGACTCTGGGCGTCGATCCAGGTCTGTGTTCCGGGGTAGCAGTGCAGGTCGATGATGCGCATGTGTTGGCTCCGAAATAGGTCAGGTGGACTGGGGATTGAGGGCGGTTTGTTCGGCGCGGAGCTTCTCGGCAACCAGTTCCCCCAAGGCTTTCTTGGAGACCTTGCCGAAGGTTGAGACCGGAAAGTCCGCCAGCGCTTCCAGGCGCTCGGGAAGCTTGAACTTGGCGATTTCCTTCGTCAGCAGGAACGTCACCAGTTCCTTGAGAGTGAGTAACTGACCGCGTTTGAGAATCACGAAGGCGCACATCTTCTCGCCCATGTTCGCGTCGGGCATGGGTACACACGCCACGTTCTGGACCGCTGGGTGCATCAAGATCAGGTTCTCGACTTCTTCGGCACTGATCTTTTCGCCACCGCGGTTGATTAGATCTTTCTTGCGGCCCTCGACAACGTAGTTGCCCGACGGATGGAGCCGCATCAGGTCACCCGATCGGTAGAACCCGTCGGCGGTGAATTGGCGCGCGTTGTACTCCGGCACGCCGTAGTAGCCGCGCAGGGTGTAGGGTCCACGCACGGTCAGCTCGCCGACCTGCCCCATGGGCACCTCACGGTCGTCCTCGTCGAGCAGCTTGATCTCGTCGTCAAGGCAGACCGGGCGGCCGCAGGTTTCGAGCTTGACCTCTTCCGGATCGTCGGCGCGCACGAACATCAGCGTGCCTTCGGACATGCCGAAGTTCTCCTGCACAAACACGCCGGGAATTAGCGCGCGGGTCTTGGCTCGGACTTCGGGTTGCATGCGCTGGCCACCGCTCTGAATCAGCTTGAGGCTGGACAAGTCGTAGTCTGCCGCAGCCGAATCGTTGATCAGGCGTATCAGCAAGGCGGGCACCACCTTGAGGTGGGTGACCTTGTGCTTCTGTATCAAGGCGAACATCTCGGCTGGCCGGGTATTGGAATGCACCACCACCTTGGCGCCATGGAACATGAAGCCCTGAATACCAGGACATGCGAGCGGCAGATTGTGTGCGATCGGCAGCACGAGCAACAACACCGAATCCGCGTCTATTTGCGCCACTGATGCCGCCACCTTCGAGTTGTAAGCGTAGTCGTTGTTGGTGCGCGGGATCAACTTCGGGATGCCCGTGGTGCCACCCGAGAGCTGGAAGATGCAGGGGTCGGTCGGGTCGATGCGAATCTCCGTCAGCCGGGACAGCGGCAGCGTCGCGGGCCGGTCGATCAGCTCTCGCAGCGAGTGTTCGCCGGCCCGGGGCGTACCCAGCACGATGCGGATCTGGAGCGATGGGTTCTCGGCCTGAATGCGGTCGATGACCGGCGAGAAGCTGAAGTCGCCCGAGCTCTGCGGGTAGACGCAGGTCGTCGCTTGCGACAACTGCACGAACTGGCTGATCTCCGCATAGCGGTGCGTGACCAGTGCCGCGATCGGAATCGTGCCGATCTTCTGCAAGGCGAAATACAGCAACACGAACTCATGCACGTTGGGCAGAGTCGGCACCACGCGGTCGAGCGGTTGAATGCCGATATCGAGCAGATTGAGCGCCAAATTGCTGGTGACGCTATCCAGCTCGGCGTAGGTGAATTCGCGGTCGCCGTCGACCAAGACCGTGCGGTGGGCAAAGCGCTTGTAGACGGCGTCGAATTCCTGCGCCAGCGATCGGTCGGCCCAGTAGCCTTTTTGCCGGTAACGCGCCGCGAATTCAGGTGGAAAGGGAACAAATCCTTGTAACACGATGGTGCCTCCAATGCTTAGGTTGAACTGGTAAATCCGCCATCGATCACCACAATCTCGCCAGTGACGAAGCGGTTTGCGGTCAGCAGGTTGAGCATGGTTTCCGCCACGTCGTCCGCCGTCACACAGCGCCTCAGCGGCGTCGCCCGGGCGCGTTTGCCCATCAGGTCGTCATACTTGTCACCCAGCATGCGCTGCATCCAGTCGCCTTCCATCCAACCGGGCGCCACGGCATTGACGCGAATTTCCGGACCGAGATTCCAGGCTAGAGTCTTGGTGAGGTTGACGACCGCGGCCTTGCTGGCAGCATACGGCGGCGGCTGCGGCCCCGGGCGCAGGCCGACGATGCTCGCGCTGTTGACGACCGATGGATTGTTGCCTTTCTTGAGCAAGGGCACCGCCGCGCGTGTGACCTGAAAGGTGCCTCGCACATTGACCGCGAAGGTGCGGTCCCACTCGGCCATGTCCAGGCTTTCAAGGTCCTTGACCTTCCAGGTCGCCGTGGTTCCGGCGTTGTTGACCAGCGCATCGAGGTGGCCGAAGGCTTCGCCCACAGCTGCCAGCATGCGGCGCACTGCACCGTCGTCGCTGACATCGCATTGAAGCAACAGCGTCTGCGCCCCCAGGGCTTGGGCTTCGGCAGCCGTGGCCGTTGCAGCCTTGGCGCTGGAAGCGTAGTTAATGGCCACGTCGTAGCCGGCGCGGGCCAGGGCGAGCACCGCGCTGCGGCCGATGCCGGTGGCACCGCCGGTGACAAGGGCTTTTCTTCGTTGGTTCATGCAAGTTACTCCAAAAATGGGTGAAGGATGGCCACCTGCCCGAGCCGTCCGGGCACCTGACAGGGGTTCGAAGGGCGCTGGGTCGCCTACTGCGGCTGAATGCCCAGATCGGTCACCAGCTTCTTCATGGATTTTTGCTGCCCGGCGAAGAATTCGCGGGCCATGGGCAGACTGTCCTGGCGCGGATAGACGCCAAAATCCGCCAGACGCGCCACGAAATCCGGCGCTTGGGTGACCTTGTTGATTTCGCGGTTGAGGGTCTCCACAACAACTGCGGGAGTACCGGTGGGGACGAAGATCTGGAACCAACCGATCGCCTCGTAACCGGGATAACTTTCCGCAACGGTCGGCACATTCTCAAAGCCCGGCAAGCGCTTGCCCGAGGTGACCGCCAACGCCCGCAGTTTGCCGGACTTGATGTGTTGCACCAGGCCCGGAAGGCCATCGGCCGTTACCGTGGCGTCACCGGAGAGTACTGCGGTGATGGCTGCGGGTGGTCCGGGGTACGGAACCGTGAACAAGCCCATATCGCCGGCCTTGCTGACCATCTCCCCCGCGAGGTGCGGCAAGGAATTCGGTTGCGGGGCTGCAAAGTTGACTTTGCCGGGGTTGGCCTTGGCATATTTCGCCAGATCTGCCAGTGAGTTGATTCCATTGCTGGCATTGGTGACCAGCATCAATGGGCTGGTGCCTACCGTCGCGATCGGCACCAGATCGGTGTCAGGGTTGAATTGCGGATTTTTGTAAACCAGCGGCGTGATTGTGCCCATCGCGGCCGGGACGAAACCGATGGTGTAGCCGTCGTTGACGGAGCGCGCTAGCGCCGACATGCCCGGGATCCCGCCCGCACCTGGCCGGTTGTCGACAATGATGGCTTGAGCGAGCGCCGCGCCAAGCCGGTCGGCCAGCAGCCGGGCCACCACGTCCGGCGCCGCGCCGGCAGCGGCAGGAACGATGAGCCTGATCGGTTTGCTGGGCCAAGCCTGTGCGAACAAATTGCAGGGGCCCAGCGCGACTGCTGCGGATGTGGCGGCGATAAACACGGTCCGACGGGGAAGGGGAAATTTCACTGTTTGTCTCCTGGTGGGAAGCGCTGCAAGAGGTGCGCTGGGCGTGAATGTAGGCAAGACCGGCGATGTAGCCAAGATGGCAAAATAACAAACGTGATTCGTTTTCGACATCCTCTGCCATGAAGCTCGACCAGCTCCAGCATCTGGTTGCTATCGTCGAGCACGGCAGTTTGCGTGCGGCGTCGCGCCGCCTGCAGTTACCGCAACCGGCTATGACGCGCAGCATCCGCGCGCTGGAGAAGGAATTGGGCGAGGCGCTGTTCCTGCGCGAAACGACGGGCATGGTGCTTACCACCGTCGGCAAGCGGTTCCATGTGCGCGCCAGCGCCATCATTCACGAAGCGCGGCGCGCGCGCGACGAAATCTCGCAGCACCGAGGCGACGATTCAGGAGCCGTGGTGGCGGCGTTGTCAATCATGCCGCATGTGGGCATGTTGCCCCACGCGCTCATGGGCTTTCGCCAGCGATACCCTCGCGTGCGGCTGCAACTGATCGAAGGGCTGTTTCCTGACGTGGAAAGCGGGCTGCGCGAAGGCGCGATCGACTTTTACCTGGGCGCTGCTCCGCGCGCCGCGCCGGCACCCGGCCTGGCCATGCAAGTCCTGTTCGAGAACACGCGGGCCGTGGTATGCCGCAAGGGTCACCCGCTGGCGGGCGCTCGCTCGCTCAAGGCACTTGCCAAGTGCGACTGGGCGATCACCGCTGTGGACTATGACGCCGAAGACGACATCGGCCGCCTGTTCGAGAGCCACAAGCTGCAAGCACCTTCAGTCTTGCTGCGCGCGCGCTCGGCGATGAGCATAATGGTGGCGCTGGCGCACAGTGATCTGCTGGCGATGTTGCCGGTTCAATGGGGTAAGTTCCCCATGACACACAATGCGCTGCAGATCATTCCCATTCGCGAGGTTTTGCCGGCACCTGCGATTGTGCTGATCCGGCGCCCGGATATGCCACTCACCCCCGCTGCTGAATACTTCTGCGATGTGTTGCGTCGCTACGGTCCGTAGGGTATCAATTTTTTGTCGAGCGATTCAGCGCGGCAGCTTCCAGTCTTGCCCGGCGTCGAACTGGTGCAAGTCTGACGAGTCAATGTCTCCTCGTTGACGTATTGCGGTCATGACGAATGGCCCGCCCTGCGGCGGCAAAACTTTGCAATTGAACCTCCGGTAAGCAGCCGTTGGCCAATACCGCGAACGCCTGCCTCGCCCCGTGCAGCGACACGGAACGCACACGCGCCTCATCCAATCAATGCGCGCTGGCGCCGATTTTTGCGTCCGGCTTGACCTGGCGCAGCAAGGCCAGCATGTCGGCCTCGATGCGATGCAGCGCGGCGTTGGTATGGCCCTCGAAACGCAGCACCAGCACCGGGGTCGTATTGGACGAACGCATCAGGCCAAATCCGTCCGGCCAGTCCACCCGTAAACCGTCGATCGTGTTCAGCTTGGCGGGTGCG
>JANNGR010000332.1:0-5554 GCA_031403955.1 Betaproteobacteria bacterium | reverse complement strand
AGCAGCTTCGGCACGAGCCATGCTGTGGTGTCGGCCGAGGCACTCGTAGTCCTCCTTGACCGAGTATTGCCCACGCCACCCGGCACCGCAAACGCGACGGCGCAGGCCACGAGAAAGGCGAGCAACGCAGTCGCCGCGAGCGGGATCGCGACCGATCCGGCCGGCATGGCGAGAGTGAAGAAATCCGCCGCAAAGCGCGTAACGAACACGCCCAGCATTGGCCCGAGCAGGAAGCCGGCAATGCCGGCCATGCTGACGAATGAAAGGCGGCGGGCGTGCCCCTGCTCGGTGGTAGTGATGTTGCCGATCGCGGCCGCCGCGACTGGCGTCACCGCCGCGGCGAATACGCCGCTCAGGAAGCGTTCGGCGTAAACCGCGGCGAGACTCTCAACGAACGAGGACACCAGCATGGTTACGCCGAAACCGAGGAGCCCAAGTAACAGGACGCCACGCGGGCCGCGTCGATCGGATAGCCAGCCCCACAAGGGAGCAAACAGAAAAAGCGAAAGGGTGTAGACAGCGGTCAGCAGTCCGGTGTGCCGGGACACTTCGACAGCCTCTACTCCCGCTCCCAGGAGCCGCTCGATCAAGTAGGGCAGAAGCGGAAGCACGACGCCAAAGCCGACCGACACCGTGAAGACGGCGAGCATGAGCGTGGCCATGGTGGACACAGGAACGCCCACCGAGCGCTGCGAGTCGACCATCAAACGGATGCCGTATCCGCTCGCGGGGTTGCCGTTGCGGCAGGCGCCTTAGCTGGCTCCGCTTTGGCTGCCGCGTCGGGCGTAACGGGCGCTGCGTTCTTGCCTGGCTGACGGATACCGGCCAGCTTGGTGCGCTTAAGCATCAGCGCATTGATCGCCACGATAAGGGTACTGCCGGACATCGACATCGCCGCGACCTCCGGACTCAGTACGAATGGGTACAGGACGCCCGCAGCGAGCGGAAACGCGATCGCGTTGTAGCCCACCGCCCACCAGAGATTCTGGTGCATCTTGCGCAATGTTGCGCGCGAAAGCTCGATCGCCGCGACGATGTCATACGGGTCGCTCTTCATGAGCACGACGTCCGCGCTTTCCATCGCGACGTCGGTGCCGGCGCCAATGGCAAAGCCGACGTTGGCCTGCGTCAGCGCCGGCGCATCGTTGACGCCATCGCCCACCATCCCGACCTTCTTGCCCGTCGCCTGCAGCTCCTTCACCTTTTCGGCCTTCTGTGCCGGCAGCACGTCAGCCAGCACGCTGTCGATGCCGAGATCCGCGGCGATACGCTTGGCCGTGGCCGCGTTGTCGCCGGTCAGCATCACCACTTCGATGCCGCGTTCGCGCAGCTTTGCCACCGCCGCCTTAGAGGTCGGCCTGATTGCATCGGTGGAACGCCTGGGCCTGGGGCCCACCGTTTGCCACGAGGCCAATCCGCGGCTGGTCTACGGCCGCATGACCGGATGGGGACAGGAAGGCCCGCTGAGCCAACTGGCCGGGCACGATATCAACTACATCGCACTGGCCGGCGTGCTGGACGCCGTAGGGCCCAAGGGGGGGGCGCCGGTCGTGCCGCTCAACCTGATCGGCGACTTCGCCGGTGGTGCGTTGTACCTGGCCCTGGGTCTTGTGGCCGCGTTGCTCGAGGCCAAGACCTCCGGACGGGGCCAGGTCATCGACGCCGCCATGTTCGACGGCGCCGTCAACCTGATGACCATGCACCACGGATACCGCCAGGCCGGCATCTGGACCAGCGCACGCGGCTCGAACGCGGTTGACGGCGGCTCCCCCTACTACACCACCTACCGTACGCTGGACGGCAAGTATGTCGCGGTCGGTGCCGTCGAGATGCGCTTTTACCGCGAACTGGTCGAACGCCTGGGCCTGGCCGGCGAGTCGCTGCCCGACCGCGACGACCCGACCCAATGGGACGCCCTGCGGCAACGCTTCGCCACGCTGTTCGAGTCGAAAACCCGCGACGAATGGGCCCGCTGTTTTGCCGAAGGCGACGCCTGCGTCTCGCCCGTCCTGAGCATGGAGGAGAGCATGGCGCATCCGCATGCGCTCGCGCGGCACAACTTCCTGCATGCGGGCACTGTGTCCGAGCCTTCGCCTGCGCCAAAGTTCAGCCGCACGCCGGGCAGTGTTCGCCATGCGCCGGTCGACCCGCGCACCGACACTTCCGGCGCACTGCGGCACTGGGGGTTCCCGGATGATCGCATCGTCGCCCTGGCCACGGCCGGCGTCATTGCGTCTGCTTGAGGCACCAGGACGGTATGCGGCCCAGGCAACACGGCGTCGCGGACTTTGCCGAGAGCCGACCAGCAAGTCGACCGCACTTTGACCCGCGACAAGGCTGATTCTGGACCGGGCCAGGGCGGGAGGCGGGCACGGTAAATTTGTTCCCGGCGTCCATCAGGATCACGCGGGGCAAGCCCTAGAAGAATTTTTGATCATGCGCAGATAGTCGAAGACCGAGCGTAGGTTGCGATTCAAACTACTCATTTTCTCGGCGTCGCTAGGTAATACGCGCCTCGTTCAGGCTCCTACTCCGTTGGACAAGGCTGGCGCTTGCGCTTGCGCAAAAGACTTTCGTAGAGTAGCATTCCAGTTAAGCGGCGTACGATAAGGTAGATTACGGTAAGGCAAACTACCAGATTGCCGCTCGGCATCCACTCTCTGATTCCGTTCCCATATTCAATAAGTGAGGAGATAGACATGAAACTTGCCAAGTCAGTATTGGGCCTTCTAATGGCGGCGTCTGCTGTCGCAGCCAGTGGCCAAACGGTCACGATCCGGGTTCACCATGCGACGCCCGGTCCGTCGATCTACCAGACTGAGCTGATTCAACCCTGGTGCGACAAGATCGCTGCACAGTCTTCCAACCGGATGAAATGCGAGATCTACCCGTCGATGCAACTGGGCGGTACTGCAGCGCAGTTGTTCGACCAGGTTCGCGACGGCATCGTGGACGCCACCTGGACCAATCCCGGTTTCAAGCCGGGCTCATTTACCAAGACCGAGGTTTTCGAGCTGCCGTTCATGGTGAAAGGCGCCGAGGGTGGGAGCCGCGCTTTGTGGGACTTCATCCAGGCCAACGCGATGGACGAATACCGAGGTGTAAAAATTCTATGGGTCGCGATTACCGACCCCCAATTGCTGCACTTCAGCAGCAAGAATGTCAGGACGCTGGAAGATTTGACCAATCTAAAGGTTCGCGCACCCAGCCGGTACGCGGCCAAGGGCTTGTCCGCTCTTGGAATGGCGACGGTTCAATTGCCGTCGATGGCGATCACGGAGTCGTTGTCAAAGGGTGTTATCGACGGCACGATGATGACCTGGAGCGGTGTGCCCATGCTCAAGCTCGACGAAGTCACCAAGTTCCACCTGGATGTGCCGGAGGGACAGACCGGCTTCTTCGCCAGCGCCACGGTGTTCGCCATGAACCCCGCGAAATACGACAGCTTGCCGGCGGATCTGAAGAAGGTCATCGATGCGAACACCGGTCCGGACTCGTCGGCCGTTGCGGGCAAGTTTTTTGCCGACAAGATCAGCGCCTACGCGCCACTGGGCAATTCCGGTGGTGGCCGCAACGTGCGGCTCAGCAAGGAAGAGTATGCACGTTGGGTCAAGGCCACCGAGTCGGTTGAAGTCGACTGGGTGAAGGAAGTCAGCGCCAAGGGGTCTGACGGGAAGAAGATGCTGGATGACGCCAAAGCGCTTGTGAACAAATACCCTCGTTGAGGGGCGCCACAGCGTGACTGAAGGTATCGACGCCGGCGCGCCAGGTGATGTCGCGGCTGGTGCCGTCGGCAAGCATCTCGCGGCGATGGCAAGGTGGATGGCCCTTGCCGGGGGGCTGATGCTGGTGTGCATCCTGTTGCTGATCGTGGTTTCGGTCGTCAGCCGCAAGTTGTTCTCGTTGCCTGTGCCCGGCGACGTGGAACTGACGAGCGTCGCGGCGGCAGTCGCGACCGCCTGGTTTTTCCCCTGGTGTTTTGCGGTATCGGGCAACGTGAAAGTCGACTTCTTTACCAATCGATGGAGTAGCCGGTCCATTGCCGCGCTGGAGGCGATGAGTGCGCTGCTGATCGCGCTGCTGGCGATCACCATTGCATGGCGGACCGGTGTCGCTGCGGTGTCAATTCACGAGGCGCAGGAGATCTCGGCAATTCTCGGCGTCCCAACCTGGCTTTCCTATGTTGGCATGGTGCCGGGTTTTGCCTTGCTCGCACTGCTTGCCATCCAACGCTTTGCGCAACTGGCTCTTGAGGCCCTGGGATTGACCGAACCCGCGGGCAGCACGTGAGCGACGGCGCGAAATTGGTCCTGGACCCCGCATCGCCGCTCGCTGGAGCAAAGGCCCTGCGCGGCCACATGGAGAATGTCGAATGAGCGGCGTACAAATCGGGTTGCTCACGTTTGCCGTGATGCTGACGATGATGTTCTTTCGCGTGCCGATCGGCATCGCGATGCTGTTCAGTGGCGCCGGCGCGTATGTGTACCTGACCGGCGGCTCGGTCACTCCGGTGCTGAACTTCTTCAAGAACCTGGCCTATGCGCGCCTCTCGAACTACGACCTGGTAGTCATTCCCCTGTTCCTCCTGATGGGCCAATTCGCCACCCACGGCAACCTCTCGCGGGGGCTCTTCAGGTTCATCACCTCGTGCGTCGGGCACCGGCGCGGCGGCGTCGCGATGGCGGCGATTGGCGCCTGCGGAGCCTTTGGCGCAATATGCGGCAGTTCGCTTGCCACAGCCGCGACAATGGGGCAGGTTGCGTTGCCGGAACTACGTCGCCTGAATTATTCAGGCGCGCTTGCAACCGGTGCGTTGGCTGCCGGGGGGACGCTCGGCATCCTGATCCCTCCATCGATCCCGCTGGTGATCTATGCGATCCTGGTCGGGGAATCGATCGGAAAACTGTTCATGGCGGCGGTAATTCCCGGCGTGATTGCGATGCTGGGATATATGGTCGTAGTCAAGGTGATGGTGACCCTGAACCCCTCATCGGGACCGGCTGGCCCGCGCGTCGCCTGGGGGCCACGGTTCCACGCATTTCTGCAGGTCCTGCCAATCGTGCTGGTGTTCGTGGTCGTTGTCGGCGGCATCTATGGTGGCTGGGCAACACCCACCGAAGCGGCAGCCATCGGCGCCGCTGCCGCCGGGGTTATCGCGGTGGCCGGCGGCATGCGGATGCCGGGCATCATGTCGAGCGTGCTCGGTACCGCTTCTGGCAGCGCCATGATCCTTCTGGTCCTGCTCGGCGCCGACATGCTGAATACGACCTTGGCGCTGACCCAGATGCCGGCCGCGCTTGCCACCTGGGTGCAAGGACTGGGATTGCCATCGCTGGCGATCGTTTTTGTCGTCATCCTGATCTACCTGTTCCTGGGCTGCGTGATGGAGTCGATGTCGATGATCATGCTCACCGTTCCCATGTTCTACCCGATGATCATGGGGCTCGACATCATGGGCATGCCGCAGGCCGACAAGAGTATCTGGTTCGGCATCATCTGCCTCACCGTGGTGGAGGTGGGCCTGATCCATCCGCCGGTTGGCATGAACGTCTAC
>JANNGR010000331.1:0-13363 GCA_031403955.1 Betaproteobacteria bacterium | reverse complement strand
TGCGGCGACGATGACGGCTTACATCGTACAAGTCAGTCAGGGCGATTTACCCCACGGCAGCATCGGTTATCAAAGTATTTTCGCCGTTGGACTGACGCTGTTGTTGATTACGCTGTCGTTCAATATTCTCGGCTACTGGTTACGCAAGCGTTACCGCGAGGTCTATTGATGCAGGTCACCTCGGTCAAGGAAATTCGTCGGCTGATCGCGAAAGCAAAGCGCTGGGATTTATTTTTTTCCTTGCTCGGTTTGCTCGCGTTGTTGTTGGCGGTGATCGTTTTGATCGGCTTGTTCATGAACCTGTTATGGGAAGGCGCGCCGCGGATTTCCTGGGAATTTTTTACTAATTTTTCCTCGCGCCGCGCAACCACTGCGGGTATCGCTGCCGCGTGGGTTGGGACTTTATTGGTAATGTTGGTGACGGCACTTACCGCCGTACCGCTGGGCGTGGCCGCCGGGGTTTATCTCGAAGAATACGCGCCAAAGAATTGGCTGACAGGATTAATTGAAATCAACATCAGCAATCTCGCCGGTGTTCCTTCCATCGTCTATGGCTTGCTGGCGCTGGGGATTTTTGTCTATATGTTCGGCTTCGGTCAGAGCATCTTGTCGGCCGGGCTGACTTTGGCGTTGTTAATTCTGCCGATCATCATCGTGACTACGCGTGAGGCGTTGCGCTCCATCCCGCAAATGGTGCGCGAAGGTGCTTACGCCTGCGGCGCGACAAAGTGGCAAGTGGTCAGTGACCACCTGGTGCCGTACAGCATGCCCGGCATATTGACCGGCGTGATAATTGGACTGTCGCGTGCCATTGGCGAGACCGCGCCGATCATCACGATTGGTGCCTTGACCTTTATTGCCTTTCTTCCGCCGGTGCCATTTACCGGTGAACCGCCCGCGGGCTTGTTCGACTGGCTGTTTTCTCCGTTCACCGTGATGCCAATCCAGATCTTCAACTGGACTTCGCGTCCGGACCCCGCATTCCAGGCTAACGCCGCAGCCGCGAGCTTGGTGCTGGTGGTGCTGACGCTCGGCATGAACGGGTTGGCAATCTGGCTGCGCTACCGCTTGCGCAAGAACATCAAGTGGTAACTCCCTTAACGACAACAACCGATCATGGCATCCACCATCACACTTCCTGAAAACGCGCCTGCGCTGAAAGCCGCCTCGAAGAACCTTGATTTCTACTACGGCAGCTTCAAGGCGCTCAAGTCGGTCACGATGCCGATCTACGAGAACAAGGT
Source organism: Betaproteobacteria bacterium (assembly GCA_031403955.1). Classification (GTDB taxonomy): domain Bacteria; phylum Pseudomonadota; class Gammaproteobacteria; order Burkholderiales; family Burkholderiaceae_C; genus CAISIP01. The sequence continues at coordinate 12,119 of JANNGR010000331.1, read as the reverse complement.
CACGGCCCTGATCGGGCCCAGTGGCTGTGGCAAGTCAACCTATCTGCGTTGTTTCAACCGCATGCATGACCTGTACCCGGGTCATCGCTACGATGGCAAGATTGAGTTGTATCCGGACGACGTTGACATACTCGATCGTTCGGTGGACCCGATCGAAGTGCGCATGCGCATTTCCATGGTTTTTCAGAAGCCCAATCCGTTCCCGAAGTCGATTTTCGAGAACGTGGCGTATGGGTTGCGCGTCCGTGGGGAGCAATCGCAGAGTTTTCTGGAAGACAAAGTTGAAGCCGCACTCAAGGCCGCCGCGATCTGGAACGAGGTAAAGGACCGCATGACCGAATCGGCCACCAACCTGTCTGGTGGCCAACAACAACGCCTTTGTATCGCGCGGTCGCTGGCAACCGACCCAGAGATCATATTGTTCGATGAACCAACCTCGGCGCTCGACCCGATCGCTACCGGAAGCATAGAAGAATTGATCAGCGAACTGAAACACCGGGTCACGATTCTGATCGTTACCCACAATATGCAGCAGGCAGCACGCGTGTCCGATTACGTGTCTTACATGTACCTGGGCGAAATGGTCGAGTACGGTGTGACGGGTGATATCTTCATGAAGCCCAAGCGCCAGGAAACGGAAGATTACATCACCGGAAGATTCGGTTAACTTGTCAGGAACATTGCATGAGCGACAAACATCTATCGAGCCAGTTTGACAGTGAATTGACGGCGGTTTCAACCCGTGTGATGGAGATGGGTGGCTTGGTGGAATCGCAGATTCGCACCGCTGTCTACGCGCTTTCGCAGTTCAGCTCGGAGGCCGCCGGTCAGGTGATGGATAACGAATCGCGTGTCAACACCATGGAAGTGGAAATCGACTACGACTTGTCGTCCATAATTGCGCGGCGCCAGCCGACCGCGCGTGATCTGCGGCTGCTGGTTGCGATATCGAAGACCACGGCCAATCTGGAGCGCGCCGGGGACGAGGCGGAGAAGATAGCGCGCATGGTCAAGGCGATTATCGAAAGCGGCTCGGCACGCGCATTACCGGCTTCGGAGTTGCGGGTGGCATCGGACCTGGCCTCCGGGTTGCTGCGTAAGTCGCTGGATGCCTTCGCCCGCCTGGACGCCACCATGGCCCTGTCGATCCTGAAGGAAGACGACGCGATCGACAAGGAATTCGATGGTTTCGTGCGCAAGCTGATTACCTACATGATGGAGGACCCGCGGACCATTTCGGCCAGTCTGGATTTGTTATTCGTGGCCAAGGCGATTGAACGTATTGGCGACCATGCGAAGAATATTGCCGAGTTCACGATCTATGTCGTGAAAGGGGCCGATGTGCGGCACACGCCGATGGAGCAGATCGAGTCGGTGGTGCGCTGACCGGGGGCGATCCAGCAAACACATGAGGAAATTGCCGCGCATATTGGTGGTGGAGGACGAACCCGCGATTGCGGAGCTGATCACGGTGAATCTGCGCCACAACGGTTTTCAGCCAATCTGGGTCGCCGACGGCGAAGCCGCGCAGCGGGAACTCAACGCAGTCTTGCCGGATGCCATCTTGCTGGACTGGATGTTGCCAGCACAAAGTGGCCTGGTGCTGGCCAAGCAATGGCGCGCCGATGCACGTACCAAGCTGGTTCCGATATTGATGATTACGGCGCGGGGCGACGAGCGTGACAAGGTCGCCGGGCTTGACGCCGGAGCCGATGATTACATTACCAAGCCGTTCTCTACCCAGGAACTGCTGGCCCGCATCCGGGCGGTGCTGCGCCGCCGCGCGCCGGAGCAGGTGGCCGACAACGTGGCGATAGGTGAGTTGCGGCTAGACGCCGCAACGCATCGCGTGACCCACCAGGCGCGCATGCTCAAGCTGGGTCCGACAGAGTACAAACTGCTGTATTACCTGATGAAACACGCCGAGCGGGTGCACAGCCGCGGTCAGTTGCTCGACAAGGTCTGGGGCGACCATGTCTACATCGAGGAACGTACCGTAGACGTGCATGTGAAGCGATTGCGCGAAGCGCTGGGCGACGCTGGCCCGATGGTTGAGACCGTGCGTGGCGCCGGTTATCGGCTGACCGCGCAGCCTCAGCCAGGTTGAGGTAGCAAGCCGTCACAATCCGCGCATGATCTGGCGCGTTTTTCGCTTTTTCCTGTTTCAGTTGGCCGGCGGGCTACTTGGCTACGCCTTGTTGCCGCTGGCAAACAATATGCATGGCGCGCTCGCAGGCGTGGTTTGCGCCAGCCTGATATGGGTTTTGTTGGATCTTCGACGTGGCCAGAGGTTGTTGGCATGGTTGCGGGTCGGAGATACCGACTTGCCCCCGGTCGTCGCGGGTTTATGGGGCGAGGTGGCGGACCGGACACGGCGTCTATTGAGAAATCGCGACCAGCTGGTGCAGCAGAGTGAAACCCGCCTGCAGGAGTTTCTGGCTGCCATACAGGCATCGCCCAATGGTGTCGTATTGCTTGACTCGGCGGGGCGGATCGAGTGGTGCAATCAAACCGCCGCCGACCACTTTGGGTTTGATCCCCGGCGCGACGTACTCCAGCAGGTTGGCAATCTGGTGCGAGACCCAACATTCGCCGCCTATCAGGCCGGCGCCGATTACGCCCATGACGTGGTAATTCCGGGACCAGCCAGCACCAGCAGCCGGCCGGTGCGGCTATCCGTCCACCTGCATCGTTATGGGGAGGGGCGCAAATTGTTGATGTCGCGCGACGTGACTGTTATTGAGCAAGCCGAGGCGATGCGGCGCGATTTCGTGGCCAATGTGTCGCATGAAATCCGAACCCCCCTGACGGTGCTTGGCGGCTTTGTAGAGACCATGCAAAACCTGCCCTTGGACCCGGCCGACCGGCAACGCTACCTGGCCTTGATGGCACAGCAGGCGCACCGCATGCAAACCCTGGTAAGTGACCTGTTGACGTTGTCCAGGCTGGAGGGTAGTCCGCCACCGCGCCTGGACGAATGGGTCGACGTGCGCGCCCTGTTGGTCCAATGCGAACAGGAGGGGCGCAACCTTTCAATGATGATGGCGCACATGGGGCACGACCTGAGCTTCGTGATCGAGGACGATTCGGAGCTGGCAGGCTCTCAAACCGAGCTACTTAGCGCAATGGCCAATCTGGTCAACAACGCCATTCGTTACACGCCCACCGGGGGCAAGGTGCAGGTGGGCTGGGTTGTTCAGGTCGATGGACAAGGTGAGTTTTCCGTCACCGACAGCGGGCCCGGCATCGCGCCAGAACACGTGCCTCGCCTGACAGAGCGCTTTTATCGGGTTGATCGAAGCCGCTCGCGAGAAACCGGTGGCACGGGGCTGGGGTTGGCGATTGTCAAACATGTGGTGCAGCGGCATGGCGCGTTATTGCGCATCGACAGCAAGCCCGGGCATGGTTCGACCTTTTCAATCCTGTTCCCGGCCACCCGGGTGCGCCAGGCCACGCACGCCACTTAGGGTGTCGCGCGCCGGAACAACAAGACGTCGTCGGCCTTGTCTGATGGACGACGGATGATGGCCTGCAGTCGCCATTGCGCCGGGCTGACCCGACTTTGCAGGCCTGTGCGCGGATTCGGATTGACCAGCATCCACGGACACTCGGCGACTGTCGAACCCGATTTGAGGACGAACCCGCCATGGTATTGAAATGCCGCGATTTGTTCCCGGCTCAGGTCCAACACCTGCATACACCGGGGCTGACCAACCACTGCACTGACGTTGCGCACCACGACCTGGTAACTGCGTACGAAGTCCAGCAGCGGCATCCACAATGTCATCAGCAGCAACCAACTCAAGGCAGCACCGCCGGCTGGCAGGACCATGCTCTTCCAGATCGCGGCCCGGTGGCGGCTCACCCTCCATTTCACCAGCCAGGCCCACGTCAACGTGGCGGCCAGTGCGATCAGGAAAACCGCAAGCGAGAAACTGGCCTCAAAACCGGGGGCCTGCTTCAGTACGTTGGCCGCCGGCTGCCTCGGAAATCCGGTTTGCATGGCCACCCAGATTACCCAGATGACGATGGCACAGCCGGTAAAAAACAGCAGCGTAAACCAGTCGATCAAGGCCGACATGCTGCGTTGCAAGGTTGGCAGCGCAAATGCCGCCAGCGTGGCCAGCGATGGCAACGCGAGCAGTAAGGCTCGGTCTGCCGGCTTGGTAGTCAGCGTCGCAACTACCGCCACGCCGGCGAACCACAATGGCAGCGCCAGATGCAGGCTGACGCTACGGCTGAAAATTTGAAGTCGCCAACGCCACAACGTCCACAGCACCAACGGCCAGGCTGGCCAGGTAAACCATAAGAGCAACCGACCCAGCGTGCGCCAGTCCTTGCTGCCCGCATCTTGCGGCAGCAGCACACGCCAGCGCCACACATCGAGCGCCGACGCCAGGGCGGCTGCAAGCAACGTGACCAACGCAATGGTGCCCGCCGCGCGCATCGCGCGGCGGCGGCCACCCGCCGGTTCCGCCGCGAGCAAATGCAGCAGCGCGGAGCCCGCGCCAAACAGGATAGCCATGCTGGGAGCGCCGCTGAGAACCAGACCGGAAAGGCCGGCGGTGATACCAAGTATTGGCGCCATCGCACGGTGCCCCATAGCCGCGGCCGCGTAGAAGCTCAGTGCGGCAAAACAGAGTTGTGCCAGGCTTGTCGTGACTTCGTGGGAGAGTTGGGCCAGGCCAAGACAGGCGATCAGGGCCAGCAGGCCACCATCGGCCACCGCGTGCGCATAGTCGGTGGGACTTGCCTCGCCACCAAAGGCGAACGCGACTGGTTGGGCTTGCGTGGTGCGCGCCAGGTAATACACGGCGTACCATGTGGCCGCCATGGCCAGCCCCAGCATGGCGACAAACGGCAACCGGGCGGCCAGCGCCGGGGACAGCCAGGACGGTCCGGCCTGCAAAGCCCATGCGCCCAGCCAATAGGGCAGCAGTCCGTCCGCTTCGGGCCGCAGCCCTACCAGTTGCGGGTCGAGCCAGCTAGTTTGACCGCGCGCCATTTCGAGCATGTAACCAAACGTCGCCATGTCGGCGCTTTTCCACGGTTCACGTCCGACAAAACCCGGCGCCAGATAGGCCAGGCAAAACAGCACCAGCGCCAGCCGGGGTAAACGGCGCACGGCGCCTTGGGCAACTATCGCGGGTGTCGGTTGGTTCACTCGGTTACGGCTTTCAGGCTTTGATTGCGCTCCAGAAAAGACAAGGGCAGCACGGTTACCCGGGCTGCCCTGCGGCAAGTTGGACGGAAAACTTACTTGGCAGCCGTTTTGCCGAAGCGGTTGCGGAATTTCTCGACGCGCCCACCCATGTTGTCAACCGATTTCTGGGTACCGGTATAAAAAGGATGGGACTCGCTCGACGTATCCAGTTTGTACAGGGGCAGTTCGCGCCCGTCTTCCATCTTTATCATTTCCTTGGTGTTGGCGCAAGAACGGGTGACGAACTTGAAGTTGTTGGACAAATCCACGAAGCAGACTTCGCGGTAGTTGGGGTGGATGCCGGATTTCATGGTGGTGACCTTTCAGGTGCGTCAGCCGCGCCAGACCTTGCGCAACCCATTGCGCAATCAATATGTCAAGCGTACTTTTCGCAGGAAGCCTGCGATTATGGCATGAAGGCGGACCCGACTACGTGGTCTAGCCGCCCCGGCGCATCTGGTCGAAGAACTCCATGTTGGTCTTGGTGGCCTTCATTTGCTTGAGCACCAACTCCATGGATTCAACCTCATCCATGTTGTACAGGAATTGGCGCAGGATTCTGGTTTTCTGGAGGATTTCAGGTGCCAGCAGCAGTTCTTCGCGGCGTGTGCCGCTGCGGTTGAGCTGGATTGATGGAAACACACGTTTTTCGTACAGACGGCGATCGAGATGGATCTCGGAATTGCCGGTACCCTTGAATTCCTCAAAAATCACCTCGTCCATCCGGCTGCCAGTGTCGATCAACGCGGTGGCGATGATGGTCAACGAACCCCCTTCTTCAACATTGCGCGCTGCGCCCAGGAAACGTTTGGGGCGCTGCAGGGCGTTGGAGTCAACGCCGCCGGTGAGTACCTTCCCGGAGGAGGGCACGACGTTGTTGTAGGCGCGCGCCAGCCGGGTGATGGAGTCGAGCAGGATAACCACGTCCTTTTTCAGCTCGACCAGCCGTTTGGCGCGCTCGATCACCATTTCGGCCACGTGCACATGACGCGCGGCTGGTTCGTCAAACGTTGAAGCGATGACTTCACCCTTCACGGTGCGCTGCATTTCGGTCACCTCTTCGGGCCGTTCGTCCACCAGCAACACCATCATGTGGCTTTCCGGATAGTTGGCGGCAATTGCATGCGCGATGTGTTGCATCATTACCGTCTTGCCACTCTTGGGCGGCGCGACCAGCAAGGCGCGCTGACCTTTGCCGATCGGCGCGATGATGTCGATGATGCGACCCGTGATGTTTTCATCGCCCTTGATCTCCCGCTCAAGCTTCATCTGCTCTTTCGGGAACAGTGGCGTCAGGTTCTCAAACATCACCTTGTGTTTGTTTTCTTCCGGGCCGCCGCCATTGACCTTGTCGAGCTTGTTCAGCGCGAAATACCGTTCGCCGTCCTTGGGCGTGCGAACTTCACCTTCGATCATGTCGCCGGTATGCAAATTGAAGCGGCGCACCTGGCTCGGGCTGATATAGATGTCGTCGGTACTGGCCGTGTAACTGGTGTCGGGGCTGCGCAGAAAACCGAAACCGTCGGGCAAAATCTCCAGCACGCCGTCCGCAATGATTTGTTCGCCGGTGCGCGCCCGCCTTTTGATGATCGCGAACATCAGCTCCTGCTTGCGCATGCGTCCGGTGTTTTCGATCTCGAGCTCTTCAGCCTGCTTGAGGACTTCCGACACGTGCAGTGCCTTGAGTTCGTTTAGGTGCATGGAATGACCCGTAAAGGCAAGTGAAATAGGCGCAGTGAGCAAAAAAGAGGGGGGTTCGGGCCAAGGCAAGACGAAGGCCTCAACCACAATGTTCCGGACCGGGAACTCGAACCGACTCTGGTTGAGAATCGGCGATCGGGTTTGATTATGACAGGAAAAAAAACAGCCGCAATGCGGTATTGCGGCTGACTGGCGCAGACCGGCTCCGGTATTCAGGCCAGTTGCTGGTCGATGAAGGCCGTGAGTTGGGATTTGCTCATCGCACCGACCTTGGTGGCCGCAAGTTGTCCGCCCTTGAAGATCATCAGTGTCGGAATGCCGCGGATGCCGAACTTGGCTGGAATATCGCGGTTCTCGTCGACGTTCATCTTCGCCACCTGCAATTTGCCTTCGTAGCCGGTGGCGACTTCATCGAGGATCGGGGCAATCATCTTGCACGGGCCACACCACTCGGCCCAGTAATCGACCAAAACCGGTTGCGCCGATTGAAGCACGTCGGCGTCGAAAGAAGCATCCGAAACATGTTTGATGAGTTCGTTGGCCATGGCGATTCCTCGGTTGGGGCGGTACAGGTAAAGTGGGGAAATTGTGACAGAAACCAACCCCACCCGCCGGTCGCCGGGGCGCTATGGATGAAATAGCAATAAACCATCATGTGACGCTGGCCTGGGCCAATGTGATGGCGCGCATCCAGCAGGAGATGGCAGGTCGGCAGGTGCACCCGGCGCGAACGATTGTCCTGCTGCCGTATGCGCAATTGATGCCGGTGGCACGCAGCGCCTGGACCAATTCAATGCGGACTCAACCGCAGCGCTCGTTTTTCATGCCGCGCTTTGAAACCACTTTGAACTGGACCAGGAGCCTTGGAGGCTTCGAGCCTTGCGGTGATGACCTTCGGCTCGACGCGGCACGTGATGCACTGACTGCGGGATCCATGCTTGAACGTGCCGGGCTGGGCGCGAAACACGAGGGCCTTGTGGGTCGATTGATGGCGGCGGCGTGGAGCCTGTCCCGGCTTGCCGCCGCCGTGGCGCCAGCGCTTCGACCAGCGTGGGGTACCCGCTTGGCATTGGAGCTGGATGCGGGGGAGCAGGCCCCGGCGCTGGAGATTGAAGCCAGGATTGGTCGAATTGCATTGGCCTGGGTGGCCAACTCCGCGTACCGGACCGACGTGCTGTTTTCGGCTCCGGTCGATCTGTTGGTACTGCTGGAAGGACTGCAACCCGAGCCGCTGCACGACAGCCTGCGATCGCTTTGGACGGATCGCGCCGTTTCGTTGCCGCTGGACCAACCGGGCGCTGCCGGCGCGGTGGTGTTGCACGAGGCGCTGGACGCTGAAGACGAGGCCGAGCGCGCCGCATCCTGCGTGCTGGCACACCTGGCGCAAGGACGGGCGCCGGTGGCGCTGGTGGCGCAAGACCGGATGCTCACACGGCGTGTACGCGCGCTGCTGGATGAGCGGGGTGTAGAGTTGCGCGACGAGACCGGCTGGACATTGTCCACTACCCGCGCGGCAGCCACGGTGATGGGTTTGCTGCGCGCGGCGGTGCGGGATGTTTCGACCGACGCGGTGCTGGACTGGACCAAGAACGCCCCTGGTTTTGATTGCCACGCATTGGCGCAACTTGAGATTGCATTGCGACGCGCCGGCATGCGTGACTGGAGCCGTGTTGCCATAGTGGACGGCGTCACGACGCAGGTGCGGGTAGTGCGTGAGGCCTTGCAAGCATCGCGGCCTCTGTCACAGTGGCTGCGGGCGGTGCGCACGGCGTTGCAACACGCCGGTCAATGGCAGGCCCTGTCGGACGATACGGCTGGCCAAGCGGTGTTGGAAGCCCTGCGCTTGCGCATTGGAGCTGAAGCGCAATTTTCGGACATCACCCAGCACATGGATCAAGACGGGTTCATGGCTTGGGTCAACCAGACGCTGGAGGCGGGCATTTTTCTGCCGCCACATCCGGCGCAGCCACAAGTGTTGATCTTGCCGTTGAGCCAGTTGTTGGGTCGCAGCCTGGCCGCCGTTGTATTGCCGGGATGCGACGAACTGAGTCTGAGCCCATCCCCAGAGTCGCCCGGCATGTGGACGCCAGCCCAAAATTGCCTGCTTGGCTTGCCCTCGCGCGGCCAGTTGGCGCTGGCCGCTCGGGCGTCCTGGCAATACGCCCTGCGATCACCGCGCATCGACATTCTGTGGCGTACCAGCCAAGGCGGTGAGCGCTTGATGCCCAGCGCTTTCGTGCAGGAGATCCTGTTGCGGACACCTGGCCTGTCACCAGACCCGCGCGTGATACGCGTCTTGCGGTCGCGGCCGTGTCGGATGCCAACACCGGTCAGCGCGCAGTTGCCGCTTGCAAGGCTATCGGCAACTGCCTATGAAGACTTGCGCTGCTGCCCTTACCGGTTTTTTGCCTTGCGCCAACTCAAACTGCAGGAGTCGGACGAACTGGACACCCAGATTGACAAAAGGGACTTTGGCGCTTGGCTGCACCTGCTTCTGAAACATTTTCATGAAGCCTTGGCGGCTGTCCCAAGCTCTGCCCCGGCGGTACGCCAGGCGATGATTGACGCGGCTGCGCGCTTGGCCACTGAAGAACTGAGGCTGGCCCAAAGCGAGTTTCTTGCGTTTGCGGCGTCGTGGCCGCGGGTGCGATCGGCTTATCTTCAATGGCTGTCCGGACACCAGGCCGACGGCGCCAGTTTCGTGCAGGCCGAGGCAGCGAAAGAAACGCCCTTGGGAAGTGTGACGCTGGTTGGCCGGATTGACCGCATCGATCGCCTGGTGGACGGCACCAGCTTGGTGATTGACTACAAGACCGAAGCTCGAAACACGACCTCTGAGCGCATCAAACATCCCTCGGAAGACACCCAGCTAGCGTTCTATGCCGCTTTGCTGGAAGACGACACGCTAGCCGCGATGTACCTGAACATCGCAGAGACCGAATCCACCCGTGCCTACCGCCAAGCAAAGATCGTTGAACTGCGTGACCAGTTATTGCTGGGCATACAGGACGACATGCGCCGCATTGCGGCGGGAGCATTTTTACCCGCGCTCGGCGCGCCTCCCGCCTGCGACCATTGTGCCGCGCGCGGGCTTTGCCGCAAGGATTTCTGGCAGTCGGACCTGAACGACGCCCGGGAGCGGGTAGATGCTTGAAGGGCTCCGGCCGGCAGCCTACCAATGCAATGGCGTGACCGTTTCAGCCGCGGATTTCTACGCGATTGCCTGCGATCCCCGGCGCAGCGTGGCGGTGGAGGCATGTGCGGGTGCAGGCAAGACGTGGATGTTGGTGTCGCGCATCGTGCGGGCGTTGCTAGACGGCGTTGACGCGAAGGACGGCCACTTGGGCGTGTCGCCGCACGAGATTCTGGCCATCACTTTCACCAAACGTGCGGCCAGCGAGATGCGCGAGCGGCTGTACCTGTGGCTGCAGCAGTTTGACGCGGCGCCGGAATCGGTGCTGCTGCGTGAACTGCAGGAGCGTGGCGTGCGCGGCGCCAACGGCCCAGGGGGCTTGAAGGCCATGGGTCAACAATTGGGACATTTGTACCAGCAGGTGCTGCAGAGTGGGCGTCAGGTGCAGATTCGCACTTTTCATGGCTGGTTTGCGGCCCTGCTGCGGGCCGCGCCGCTGTCTGTATTGCAGCAGCTGAAGCTACCGCTTGATTACGAACTGCTGGAAGACGACGAGCCTGCCGTTGCGTTGGTCTGGCGCCGCTTTTACCAGGCGTTATCAGCACATCCGGTTTGCCAGGCGGATTTTGAGTCGGTGGTGCTGGAACACGGGCGGCACCAGACTGAAAAGGCACTGTCGGTTGCATTGAATAAACGAATCGAGTTCGGGTTGGCGGATGCCGGTGGAGTGGTGGACACCTCGGTGCAGCATTTCAGCCAGCTATTTCCGGCTTTGGCGGCATTTGACGAACCGGCTCAGGCGCTCGATCTCGCGCCAGCGCGCATGCGCTGGTTGGCTTGGGCGCGTGTCCTTGGTCAGGAGACGAACAAGACACCGCAACAGGCAGCGCGGGCAGTAGCGGACGCTTTTGCCTTGGAAGATTCCACGGCGGCGTCGCTGGCGCCGGACATGTCAGCACGGCTGGCGTTGTTGCGCAAGGCTTTTTTTGTGGTCAGCGAAGACCGCCTGACCCAGCACTTGAAGAAATACCGGGTGGCCCAGGAGGCGGCGCTTGAGCTCGGCTTGTTGTGTGCCGCCACGCAGCAGCACAAAGCCTGGCTTTATCAGCAGCGCATGGCACGGCTCACCCGGTTGCTGAGCGCTGAATATGCGGCGCTCAAACGCGAGCGCGGCTGGGTTGACATGGCAGACGTGGAACGTTCCGCCCAAGTGCTGCTGTCCGACCCGGTGTTGTCGGGCTGGGTGCAGGAGCGGCTGGATTCGCGCGTAAGACATCTGCTGATTGATGAGTTTCAGGACACCAATCCGATGCAATGGCAGGCCTTGTCGTCTTGGCTCGGTGCTTACGCGGGTGCCGGGGGCGCGGCGCCAAGCGTTTTCATTGTGGGTGATCCGAAACAAAGCATTTACCGCTTTCGGCGCGCCGAGCCGCAGGTGTTTGTGGCCGCGCAGAATTTTGTGGCTCAGGGTTTGGGGGGAGACCTATTAAGTTGTGACCACACCCGTCGCAATGCCACTCAAATTACTGCGACCGTCAATGCCGCGATGGCCGCGGCGCTGGTGGGCGAGCACTTCCAGGGTTTTCGCTCACACACTACCGCCTCGACCGAGCGCGGTCTGGTGTGCAGATTGCCGCCGATTCCGCGCCCGGTGGCAATACTGGATGAGGAGGGCGCGGCCGAGTCGGATGCATTCGGCGTACCGTGGCGAGACAGCCTTACCTGTCCACGTGAGGTACCCGAAGAGACCTTGCGCAGTCTCGAGGCGCGTCAGGTGGCACGCTGGATTGCGCTGCAGCTCGAAAATGGCCTTGCGCCGTCGGACGTGATGGTGCTTTCGCGCCGGCGCGCCGCCCTGCTGCCGATGCAGATGGAGTTGCGCGCACTGCGGATCGCAGCCCAGATCGGCGAAAAAACCGCGCTGATCGACTGTTGCGAAGTGCAGGATGTGGTGGCGTTGCTTGACGTGCTGGTCTCCAGCGAACACGACCTGTCGCTGGCGCGCGCGCTCAAGTCACCCCTGTTTGGGGTAACGGACCCGTCTCTGGTCGCGCTGGCACTGCGACAAAGGGCGCATCAGCT
>JANNGR010000330.1:0-2737 GCA_031403955.1 Betaproteobacteria bacterium | reverse complement strand
GCCGGTGCTGTACTCCGCGTCGGGCGCTGACGCCGCCGCAATCAGTGCCGCGGTGAACCTCTTCAAGGTTGACATCGGCGGCGGTTCTGTGCCGGGTCCGGCGGGCTCATTCGGGGGCATCCGGCGGGAGATCAATTGGGATGGGGTGCCGGACGGGTTTTCCGCCCCCAACAACCTGCCAGCCAATTTCTTCAATTCCAACTCTCCCCGCGGCGTCGTGTTCTCGACCCCCGGGACGGGCTTTCAGGTCAGCGCGGACAACGCCAATCCGACTTCCGCTCCAATATTGTTCGGCAACATCAATCCTACGTACGCGACGACCTTCGAGACTTTCAGCGCGCAGCGACTTTTTACCGCGCTTGGCAGCAACGTAACCGACGTGTCATTTTTCCTGCCGGGTACAACGACCGCTGCCAGCACGTCGGCCTTCGGGTCGGTATTTAGCGACGTCGACCTGGCCGATACGACGACGATTGAGTTTTTCTCGGGCGCAACGTCACTGGGCGTTTTTGCCTCGCCCGCGGCAAACGACGGACTTTCGTTCCTGGGAGTCCGGTTCAATGCGGGCGAACGGATATCGAGGCTGCGCATTACCAGCGGCAACGCGGCGCTCGGCGCGGCTGTCAACGACGCCCCCGGCGCAGACGTGGTGGCAATGGACGATTTCATTTTCGCCGAGGCGGCGCGTGTGCCCGAACCTTCGACGATGCTGTTGTTAGGCGCCGGGCTGCTGGCGTTTAGGTTCACGCGCAAACGGCGCTGAGAACTCCCGCGATAGCGCGTTGTAGTCAGAGAGAGCTGGGCCCGGTTTGTGGTTGTGGTGCGGCGCGGGGTGTGTGCGGACCTTGGTCGCCGGAGCATCGGAGCCGTCGATAAACTCCCGTATGCGCGCGAAATGCTCTGTTTTCATCGCCACAAGCCTGGATGGGTTCATCGCGCGCATCGATGGTGCTATCGACTGGCTCAACCAGGCAGACGCGCTCGTTCCTCAGGGCGAGGACTGTGGCTACAAGCAGTTCTTCTCCACGGTGGATGCGCTGGTCATGGGTCGCAACACGCTCCATCAGGCCTTGTCGTTCGCCGAATGGCCGTATGGCCACGCACCCGTAGTCGTTCTTAGCAGCCGGTTGAAGTCCTTGCCGGCCAACGTTCCTGCCACTGTGTCGCTGTCCAGTGAGGCTCCCACTGCGCTGGTGGAACGTCTGACGGAACAGGGCCTGCGTCAGCTGTACATTGATGGCGGTCTGACGATTCAAAGCTTCCTCGCGGCCGGCCTGATAGACGACCTGACCATCACAACCATTCCTGTGCTGATTGGCGAGGGAAAACGCCTGTTTGGACAGCTGCCGTCCGACCTGCTGCTAGTGTTTAATTGCATTTATATACGATAGTATTATGATACCTCCATGTTCAATCATGGGAGGAATGCAATGGCACGAGTGGCGGTGGCGCTGTCCTGCACGGCGGATGTGATGGCCGAGCTTGAACGCTTGTCTCGCAGTCGCAGCGGCGAAGTGCGCATTGCCGAGCGGGCGCGCATTGTTCTGGCGTGCCTGGTCGGCAAACGCAATGACGAAGTTGCAAGCGAGATTGGCGTTCGACCCAACACGGTGGGGCAGTGGCGCCGGCGCTTTGCGGCCAGCGGCATCGTGGGACTGCGCGACCAGCCTCGACCCGGCAAGCCGGTGAAGTACGGCAGCGAGTTGCGTGACCGCGTACTGGCGCAGTTGGAGTTGCCCCCGCCTGCGGGGATGGCGAGCTGGGATGGTGGCTCTTTGGCACTGGCGCTGGGCGTGTCGGACGACGCCGTGTGGCGCGTGCTGCGCAAGCAAGGCGTTCAACTGCAACGCCATCGCTCCTGGTGCGTCAGCACCGACCCCGAGTTTGCGGCCAAGGCGGCCGACGTTATCGGGCTGTACCTGAACCCACCACAAAACGCTTTGGTGCTCAGCGTGGATGAGAAGCCATCGATCCAGGCGCTCGAGCGCGCGCGCGGCTACGTTCAGACCAGCAGCGGCAAGATCGTGCAGGGAATGAAGAGCGCCTACAAGCGTCACGGGACAATCAACCTCTTTGCCGCCCTGGAGGTCGCCACCGGCATCATCCGCGGCAAGACGACACAAACCAAAAAGCGTGCCGACTTTCAGGCATTCATGGATGAAATCATCGCCGATCAGCCACCCGATCGCCAGATACACGTCATCCTGGACAACCTGAACACGCACAAGAAAAATGATGACTGGCTCGCCGTGCACCCCAACGTCACATTCCACTTCACGCCCACCAGCGCAAGTTGGCTCAATCAAATCGAAATATGGTTCGGAATCTTTCAACGCAAGACGCTACGCAATGCAAGTTTTGGCAGCATCGATCAACTCATCAACGCGATTGGCGATTTCACTGCTGCCTACAACAAGAATGCCGCCCCATTCGTCTGGCGCAAGCGCGAGGTCAAAGGCTCGCAGCTTAGAAACACTATCGTTAACTTACGCAATTAAACACTAGGCTCGGTATTGGTGGTGGGCTGGAAACGAAGCAACCGCTTCCGCGGCGCGATCAGCACCGCCCACAGGTAGTGCGCCGGGAAACGCTTGGGTGGCTGGTGCTGACACCCGGATAGCCGGCGCGGCCATGCCAGCACCACCGAGCGCATTGCCCAGTTGCGCCGGGCCAGGCGCGGTTGGTCGAAATCGACCTGCTGCGCGGCGGACCGCATGTCTTGCAGTTGCCTCTGTCC
>JANNGR010000329.1:0-2757 GCA_031403955.1 Betaproteobacteria bacterium | reverse complement strand
GACGTCCGCCGCGGTCTTGGCCTTGGAGTCATAAGGGACCAGCAATACGTAGGACTGCAAGCCGAGCATGCCTACGGCCTGGATATCCTTGATCGGGTCGTAGCGCAATTTCTCCGTCACAGGCGTGATCGCAACCGTCGGTATCGAGGTGATGACCAAGGTGTAGCCGTCCGGCGGCGCAGCCAGCAGCAATTCGTCGGCCAGCGTGCCGCCGGCGCCGGGACGGTTGTCGACGATGACCGGCTGGCCCAGGCGGGCCTGCAGGTGCAACGCGACCCCGCGCGCGAACTTGTCCACCGTACCACCGGGCGCGGTGCCGGCAATGATCTTGATGGGCTTATCGGGGTAGGCAGAGGCAGCAGAGGCGCAGGCCAGCGCGATGGCGGTGAATGCGAGAAGGCGTTTCATGGGATGGGTCTCCTGGGGTCGAAATGAAATAAAGCGGAAAAGGGGTTCTTGGTAGTGAGCGAGGTTGCCTTGGCGATCAGAAAACAGGGGCGACCGGCGGGGCCAGCAGCGCCATAAGTTCGCGCACGTCGGCCACGTCTTCGAGCCCCATCACCATCGATTCGATGGCCGCCTGGCGCTGCGGTGTGATGAGGCCGTTTGTCAGCTCGCGGTACTTCGCGGCAATCTCCGCATTGCTCTGCGGCGTCTCGTTGGCGCGCGAGGTGTTGCGGTTGATCTCGATGGTCTGTCCGTCGGTGAAGGTGACCATCAGGCGCACGCGGCCGACCACCCCCGTCTGGTCAAATTCGGGCTGGTGACGCACCTCGATGCGCGGCAGCAGCTCCCAGACATCGTCGGCGTTGATGCGCGCGGGCGAGAACTGCTTGACCAGCGCTGCGCCGTCCAGTACGGCCACGGCAAGCCCGTAGCCGATGTTCATCTGCGCGCCGATAGGCTCCAGAGGGCGCTGGGGCACCCACCATCCGTGGTGATACGCCGCGTGCGTCACGTCGCACTCGATGCGCCGGATCTCCGAGGCCTTGAGCTTGCGCTGGGCGTTTGCCTCGAACAATGCGTCCAGCGGCGAATGCACTCCCGCCATAGTGGCGTAGGGCTTGATCATGATGTGCTCGACCTCCCAGCGGTCTCCTAGGCCGGCGGTGATCTTCGAAGCGTCCGGCGCGTGGCCTTCGCCGAAGGTGGACAGGAAGCCACCGTACTCGCGCTCGAACACGCGCTTGATGCCGGTGTAGCCGCCCTCGGCCAGCACGGCCGCATACATGCCGTTGCGGGCCGAGAAACCATGGTGCATGCGTTTGGACATAGCCTCGTACTGCGCGGCCATCAGACCGGCCGACTGGGTCCCGGCCAGGCCCAGTGCATCCTCGAAACGCGCTGCATCCAGGCCCATGAGTTTGCCCACGGCAGCGGCGGAGGCATGGGTGCCGAACACCGCGCCGGAGTGCCAGCCGCGCGATAGCATCTGCGCGCCGTGCAGCGACATGCCTACGCGCGGCCCGACCTCATAGCCGGCCATGGCGGCTTCGAGGAACTGGTGGCCGCTGTAGCGCGTTTCACCCTCGGCAATGGCCCAAAGCGCCGGCAGCACGACTGAGGCGCTGTGCAGCGGGCCGCGCATGTGCACGTCGTCCAGCTCGAAGCCCTGGATGAAGGTGCCGTTCAACAAGGCCGCACCGGGCGCACTGGTCCGCGCGCCCCAGCCCACGATGCTGCGGTCGCCCTTGCCTTCAAAGCGCTGCACGATATTGGCGGCGGTCCGCGACCACGGCAGTTGTGCGCCTACGATGGCGCAGGCGATGCCGTCCAGTGTGAGGGCCTTGGCGCGCTCGCGGGCACTGGCGGGCGCCTGGTCCAAAGCAAGGTTGGCGAGCCAGTCGCACAGGCGGCCGGTGGGACCATCGGGGTCGGTGGGTCTGCCGGGTAGCTGGGCGGCGAGTTTCTGTTGTGTCATGGGTGTCTCGTGTGAAGTGGAAAGATGATGGGTGGTGTGCGAAGGGGTGCGCGAGCGCGGGTCAGGCGTTGGAATTCACCACCGCGGGCCAGGCCCACGAGCGGTTCTGCCGGTCGGTCTGTTGCCAGGCGCGGATGACAGCGTCGTCGCGGAGCGTAAGCCCGATGTCGTCAAGGCCACGCAGCAGCGCCTCGCGCCGCATCGGGTCGATGGTCGCGGCTCTGGATGCGCGTTTTCTGGCTCATGGCCTGAAGAAGTCAGACTCCGGTCGCTTTGCCCAAGCGGTACTGGACGGATTTGAAGGCGCGCTCCTGCGTGCGCGAGCGCAAAAGAACGTCACTCCCATTGATACCGCAGTTGCCAATTTGACCGTGTTGGCGCAAGTACTGTACTTGCGTAGATGACGGCAGCAGTACCGTTACGTCCGCGCTCAGGGAATGGTCATGGGAGAGCGGATTCACACGGGCCACGTCAGTTTGAGCCACACCCAAACCAGAACAAAGGAAGCTCTGATCAAGTCTATTTTGAATGTGGTTCGATGCTTCGACATGCTCAGCACAGGCCGAGCTCACCACGAACGAAATCAACAAGTTAGCGTTCGTCCTGAACCTGTCGAAGGACTCATTCAGAGCTTCCAAAAGTCAAGCACCGGCGCGGCTTGCAGGCATAAAATGGCTGTAAAGGCGCACCAACGCTAGAGCTTGCGCCACAGGACCTTGCGAACTCGAAGATTTCGCTTACCCTTGGGTATGGCCTTCCAGTTGGCGCGTAACGCGCCACGCAATCGCCGGTAACACTATCCACGGGATGACGTAAAACGCGGTGAGGTACCAATG
>JANNGR010000328.1:0-7649 GCA_031403955.1 Betaproteobacteria bacterium | reverse complement strand
CCGTATTCGACGCCTTATACGTATTGCCCGGCGATATGCCCGGGAGTTCCCGATGAGCCCGCCCGACCCGCAGCCGCTCGAGCGTCCGGCGCCGGTGCGCTTCGCGCAGGCCTTGCGCTTCTGGCTCAGGCTGGGTTTCATCAGTTTTGGTGGACCGGCCGGCCAGATCGCGATCATGCACAGCGAACTGGTGGAGAAGAAACGCTGGATCAGCGAGAAGCGTTTTTTGCATGCGCTGAATTACTGCATGTTGTTGCCGGGGCCGGAAGCCCAACAGTTGGCGATCTACATCGGCTGGTTGTTGCACCGCACCTGGGGCGGCATCGTGGCCGGCGCGTTATTTGTATTGCCTTCGTTATTCATACTGGTCGCGTTATCGTGGATCTACCTGGTTTATGGCCAGTTGCCGCTGGTGGCCGGCATCTTTTATGGCATCAAGCCGGCCGTGACCGCGCTGGTGCTGCACGCGGCACACCGCATCGGTGGCCGGGCGCTGAAGAACCGCTGGATGTGGGGGATAGCGGCGCTGGCGTTTGTGCTGATATTCGTTTTCGATTTGCCATTCCCGGCGATTGTGCTGGCGGCGGCGCTGATCGGCTACTTCGGAGGTCGTATCCGGCCCGAACTGTTCGCGCTTGGCGGGGGTCACGGCGCGGCAAAAAAGGGTTATGGCCCGGCCTTGATTGACGACGACACACCAACACCTGCGCACGCACTTTTTTCGCGTACCCATCTGGTGAAGATTCTGTTGGTGGGCCTGCTGTTGTGGACCATGGCGATGGGCGCGCTGGTTGCCGCCTGGGGCCAACACGGCACGCTGGCGCAGATGGGCTGGTTCTTCACCAAGGCAGCCTTGTTGACCTTTGGCGGCGCCTACGCGGTGTTGCCCTATGTCTACCAGGGGGCGGTGGAACAGCAGCAGTGGCTGTCGGCGGCGCAGATGATAGACGGGCTGGCGTTAGGCGAAACCACGCCCGGGCCGCTGATCATGGTGGTGGCGTTTGTCGGCTTCGTGGGTGGCTGGGCGAAACAGGTGCTGGGCCCGGATGCGCTGTTTTTGGGTGGCGCACTGGCCGCCACGGTGGTGACGTTTTTCACCTTCCAGCCGTCTTTCATCGTCATTCTGGCCGGTGGCCCGCTGATCGAGACCACCCACGGAAACCTGAAATTCACGGCGCCGCTGACGGCCATCACGGCCGCCGTGGTGGGCGTGATATTGAACCTGGCGTTGTTCTTTGCCTACCACGTCTGGTGGCCGCAAGGTTTCTCCGGGCGTTTTGACGCGTTGTCCGCGCTGATCACGGTCGCCGCCGTGGTTGCGCTGTTTCGTTTCAAGGTGGGTGTCATGACGCTGCTGGCGGCCTGCGCGCTGGCGGGACTTGGCGCCACCTTTTTCCTGCCGAAGTTGACCTGAAAGGACATTCATGAATCAGATAATTCAACCCCTGCCGTTCGACCCCGCCAGCTTGCACGGCTTGTCGGAGCGGCTGCTGCGCAGCCACTTCGACAACAACTACAGCGGCGCCGTCAAACGGCTCCATGCGATTCAATCGGCACTCGGTAAGACGCAGTTCGCAAGCGTCAGCGGATTCGAGCTAAATGGCCTAAAACGTGAAGAGCTGGTCGCAACCAACTCGATGTTGCTGCACGAATTGTTTTTCAGCTGCCTGGGTGGTGATGGCGGCAATATGGCGCCGGCCATGGCGCTCGCGCTGACGGCGAGTTTTGGCAGCCTGGAACGCTGGCGCGAAGAGTTTGTCGCCATGGGCAAGGCGCTCGGTGGTGGGTCGGGCTGGGTGTTGCTGGTGTTCCAGCCGCGCGACGGTTCGCTTGTCAACCAGTGGGCGGCCGACCACACCCATGTCTTGGCCGGCGGCGTGCCGATTCTGGCGCTCGACATGTATGAACACGCTTACCACATGGACTTCGGTGCGCAGGCCGGCGCCTGGGTCGACACCTTCATGCAAAACCTGGACTGGGACGCGATCTACCAGCGTTATCAGCGCGCCGTGCACGCCGCCAGTGAACCTTATGGCGCGGACCAGGCTGAGGTGGCGGGCGCGCAGGTCTTCGATGTGCGCCGCGCCGGCGTGTTCGAGCTGGCGAGCCAGATGCTGCCTGGAGCGAATTGG
The DNA here is from genome assembly GCA_031403955.1 of Betaproteobacteria bacterium. Lineage (GTDB taxonomy): Bacteria > Pseudomonadota > Gammaproteobacteria > Burkholderiales > Burkholderiaceae_C > CAISIP01. The sequence continues at coordinate 5,517 of JANNGR010000328.1, read as the reverse complement.
CGCGACCCAGCCCAGGTGGGCGCCTGGTCACGCACCCTGGATCCCGGGCGGGAGATCGTCGTGTATTGCGTTTACGGCCATGAAGTCGGCCGCAGCACCGCGATGCGGCTGCGCGCGCAAGGGCTTAAAGCGCGTTTCTTGCGAGGTGGATTTGATGCCTGGCAGTCGGCCGGACTGCCACTGGTGAATAAAGGAGAAGGCAAATGAAATGGATTACCCGTGAGCGACCCAAGATTGACCGCATCGCCTGCCCGTGGCTGGTGGCCAGGTTCATTGACAAGCAGCCGGAGTTCCTGTTTGTGCCGCCCGAGCAGGTGATGGATGCGGCGCGCGCCAGTGGCGCGATTGCGTACGACGTGCCCGGCGTGGAGCTGACGCATGTCGGCGAGCAGTGCAGCTTCGACACCTTCCTGAAAAAATACGGCCTGACCAGCCAGGCCTTGCAGGACCTGGCGCTGATCGTGCGCGGCGCCGATACCGACCGGCTCGACCTGGCGCCGCAGTGCGCCGGCCTGCTGGCGATCTCGCTCGGCCTGTCTCGCAACTTTGCCGACGACCACCAGATGTTGCAACACGGCATGGTGCTGTACGACGCGCTGTATGCCTGGTGTTGCCATGCGCGCGGCGAGCGGCATAACTGGAACTACTGAATAGCCTGAAACCTTGTGGGACAGACCGCAGCCACACGCAGTGGGCCAGCTCTGTCCCCAACACTTCGTCGGATGTTGGAAGCCCACCTTGTGGGACAGACCGCAGCCACACGCAGTGGGCAAGCTCTGTCCCCAACATTTTGTCGGATGTCGGATGTCAGAAGTCGGATGTCGGATGTCAGAAGCCCACCTTGCGGGCCTACCCAATACCCTTCTTCAGCCACTCCGCAAACGCCGCGCATTCCCAGCGGTCCATCGTGCCGGTGCGCCAGCACAGGTAATGCGCGTGCGGGCTGGGCACGTCGCGTTCAAACAGCCGCACCAAGCTGCCGTTTTCCAGCCATGGCGCGCCGAGTTTGAGCCGTACCAGGCCAATGCCCATACCGGCTGCCGCGGCGTCGCACATCAGGCCGATGTCGTTGAACTGCGAGCCATTGACCGGTTCCGGCCAGTCCAATTGGTGCGCCGCAAACCAGGTGTGCCAGGGCTCTAGCGGGCTGCGCAGCAGCGCCTCGCCTTCCAGGTCAAGCGGCAGCTCAAACGGCCCGTGCTCGCGCACAAAAGCCGGCGAGGCCAGCGGCGTCACGTTGTCCTTCATCAGGCACACATGTTCCACGTCCGCATACCGGCCGGTGCCAAATCGCACCATCAGGTCGGCGTCCTCGGCCACCACATCCAGCAGCGGAATCGATACTTGCAGCGTCACGTCGATCTCCGGGTAAGCCTCGGTGAACTGGCGCAGCCTGGGGATCAGGATGGAACGCGCAAAAGTCGGCGTTACCGCCAGGCGTAGTTTGCGTTTGCCGGCGCTGGTGGTCTGGCCGGGGAACTTTTGCAGCGTGGCCAGGCCGTCGCGCACATGGGCCAGGTATTCGCTGCCTTGCGTGGTGAGGGAAAAGTCGGAGCGTCCAAACAGTTTGGTGCCGATGATTTGTTCAAGTTGTTTGACGCGGTGGCTGACGGCACTCGGGGTAACGCACAATTCGTCCGCCGTTTGCGTCACGCTGCGCAGCCGCGCCAGCGCTTCGAAGGTCAGCAGGCACTGGATGGGTGGAATGCGCGCCGCGGTCATGATGTGATTGTGAGCCTAGCGCGAGCAGCCGGTCGATATAATCGCCCACCATTTTTCCAACCCGCCGGACCCAGGGGATAACCAGCCGTGTCAGACCGTCTCGACGTGTTACCCCAATACCTGATGCCCAAACAGGCACTCACCCGGTTCGCCGGCCTGGTGGCTTCAAGTCGGGGTGGTGGCATGACCACCGGCCTGATCCGCTGGTTTGTCGGTCGTTACCAGGTCAACATGGCCGAGGCGGCCGACCCGGACATTCGCAACTACACCAGTTTCAATGATTTCTTTACCCGGGCCCTGAAGGACGGTGCACGTCCGCTGGACAGGGCCGACCTGGTATGCCCGGTGGACGGTGCGATCAGCCAGTTGGGCGCCATCGAACGTGACCAAATCTTCCAGGCCAAGGGACACCACTATTCCACCACCGCGCTCTTGGGTGGTGATGCGGGATTGGCGGCGCAGTTTCGTGATGGCTCATTCGCGACGTTGTATTTGAGCCCCAAGGACTACCACCGCATCCATATGCCCTGTGCGGGCCGGTTGACACATATGGTTTACGTACCCGGCGCGCTGTTTTCAGTCAATCCGGTCACCGCTCGCGCGGTGCCTGGACTGTTTGCGCGCAACGAACGGGTGGTGTGTGTTTTCGGTTCCAAACATGGCGCCTTTGTATTGGTATTGGTCGGCGCCACCATTGTTGGCAGCATGGCCACCGTGTGGCATGGCGTGGTGAACCCGCCGCGTTCGCGCCAGCTGCGTGTCTGGAGCTACGAAGCGCAGAACCTGGTGCTCCAACAGGGCCAGGAGATGGGCCGCTTCCTGCTTGGCTCCACCGTGGTGATGCTGTTTCCCAAAGGGCGCACGACCTTCAACACCGAGTGGGCGGCCGGGCGAGCCGTGCGCCTGGGCGAGAAGATGGGGCTGCGTTGATCGGCGCGGGCGTTGAATCGAACCCGTTACATGCCGCGCCAGAAGATGTAGTCCGCCTGGTATTTGACGATCTGCTTCTGGCCGACGCTGCCGGCGGTGCACGAAGCAACGCTTGGCGCGACCCCACCGACGGTTGCGACACGTTGGATATAGGCCACTCCCTGCATCGCACCAAGCCCCATCGCCGGGTTGGCTTTGACCAGCTGCAGCGGTATGTTGCCGAAGCTTGAAGGCGCTACAGCCAGCTGGGTAGCGGTTAGCTTGGAGCCATCCATGTTCTCCCAGGTGGCGGGCGGGCCGTAGTAGCGCCCGATCTGTCTGCCGCTACGGTCCATCAACCTGGCGTCGGGTCCGACAAAAACCCACTCGAACTGGCCCGCAGCGTCTGTTTTGGCACGGCATTCGTAAGTGATGTTGCCGATGCCGACGGTTTCCATCGCCACCTTGTTGCCGTCCGGCACCTTGACACTTTGCGGCAGGTTGTCTTGCGAAAATAGCGGCGGGTTGGCCGACATCGGTGTTTTGCTGGCACAGGCAGCCAATATGATGCTGGCCAGCACGGCCAAAGAAGTACGAATCTGCATGGTGGTTTTCCCCTATAGGTCTCGGGTTGAACGACCCGGCCCCGCAACAGCGCGGGCCGGGACACAAGACCAGATACGCAGTGACCAGGAAACTGGATTCAGGATGCTGCGGTCGCGACTGCTCAAGCCACTATGTCGGTCCCCGCATAGATGGTGCTGAGCGCGACGGGTTCCGAACCCATCCATTCGACCGGTATGGATTCGCCCATGGCGTAGGCGAGCGCCTGCCAGCGGCCCTCGGTATCGCGGTCGTGAACCTCTACCCGCTGTTCGGTCTGGCTGACGATCCAGTAGGCGCGCAGGCCGGCAAGCTTCTGGTACGCAAGCAGCTTTTCGCGCCGGTCAATCCCGGCCGTGGATTCGCTTAGCACTTCAACCACCAGCGTGGCATCTTGCACCACCTGTTCGTCATTGGCCGTGCTTGAGCCGCAATAGACGAACACGTCTGGGTAATAAACGCAGTCGGCGGCCTGCACATGCAGCTTCATGTCGTTGATGAATACCTGGCAGGGGCCGCCGTCCAGGCGCTTGGACAAGGTTTGATAGATGTTTCCCGACACCCGGTTATGCCGCATGGTGCCAACCGTCATGGCATGAATACGCCCACCCACATATTCGTGACGCTGCTGACTGCGGTTGTCGAAAGTCAGGTAGTCAAAAAGATGAATTGGTTTTTGCAAGGCTAGTGTCATGGTTAAATTCTATAGAAACGAAGGTCGCCCGGATATGCTTTTGGCGACCATCCGCCGGCCCGGTCCGAAACAAAAACCGGACGTTTCGCTTCTTTCAAGCTCAGAAAGCACACGCAAAAATGACTAGTGATGATTTGAGCCCGCAGTGGCATGACGTCGCCGCCCGCGACCAACTGGACCCGGAATTCCCCACCGGGGTGGAGGTTCTCGGTCAGCATGTAGGTTTGTTCCTGCTGGGCGACGAAGTTCATGCCCTGGATGACGTCTGTCCGCACGCGTTTGCGATGTTGTCGCAGGGTTTTCAGGAAAACGGGCAGATTGAATGCTCGCTGCATGCGGCCCGGTTTGATATTGCCACTGGCAAATGCCTGAATGAAATCGGGCAACGCGACATCCGGTGTTTTCCGGTGCGGGTGGAAGGAGGCAGGGTGTCGGTGCGAATCCCGATCCAGCTGGTATCCGCATGAACCGTGTGGGCTCCGGCCTGGCCAGACCCAGCGCCGGCATCGTCAAGGTCGCCGTTGGCGCACGATCTCCCAGAACATAGCATAGAGTTTGGCCTGGAACTGCGCGGTGTAAAGGCCGATGAGCGCTGACGCGTGTCGGGCAGGCTGCTCGACGGCGGATCATTTCCCGGAACCTGGTAACGCACCCGCGCCTAGGCTATTGCCATGGGCATGACGGTGCTTGCCAAACCAACCGACGATGCGATACTTGACTTGATAGAGTCAGATTTCCGGTCGATTGCCGGATGCGCCAGACCAACCGGTTGAAGGAGTTTTCGCTTGATAACAAACAAGGCACTGACACAAGATGCCGTGCTGGCGGGCGACCCCGCAGCCCTAGTGCCTCGCGCACTCGCGATCCTGGCAGAAGAAGTCGAGACCTGGCGGCAGCGAGCCGTTTCGTCCACCCCTGTTGTTGCTGAACCACGCCCGCCCACAGTTCCCGTTCAGAAGTCCCGTTTTGCTCCAGTTACGCCAGGAGTTCTGCGTTGACTTGCTCCGCGTGCGGCTTTTTCAACGCAGCCGGTGCGCGTTTCTGCGGCGGTTGCGGCAAAACTATCGAAACCGGCACCAGCGTTGCGCCCGAGGCGGAACGCCGGCATCTGTGTGTGATGTTCTGTGACCTTGTTGGCTCCACCCCGTTGTCCCAGCGGCTGGACCCGGAAGACCTGCGTGAACTGGTGGACGCCTACCAGCACGCGTGTGGAGCCGTCGTGTTGCGGCACGATGGCTACGTGGCGCAGTATTTGGGCGACTGCATCGTGGTCTATTTCGGCTACCCGCAAGCGCATGAGGATGACGCGTCGCGCGTCGTGCGTTGTGCCCTGGAGATTTTGGGAGCCGTCCGTCAACTGGCAAGCACGACCGGGATCGACCTCCAGGTGCGTATCGGCATCCACAGCGGACGCGTAGTGGTTGGCACCCTGGGCGGCAGCGGACGGGCCGAGCGACTGGCGGTCGGTGATACGCCGAACATCGCCGCCCGCGTCCAGGGCGAGGCGGCTCCCGGCGAGGTAGTGGTTTCAGACTCGTTGTGGCGGCTTCTGCCCGCCACCTTCTCCGCCGAGCCAATGGGCGCGCGCC
>JANNGR010000327.1:0-3270 GCA_031403955.1 Betaproteobacteria bacterium | reverse complement strand
CACCCCGGTGATGGAGTGGCGCCTGGACATCATCTTCTCCTGTTTCATGGTCTATTGGCTGGCGGTGTGCGTGCGTGCGATTGCCAAGTTCAGTGCCCTGTGGGGAGCGCGCTGGCGCGACCATGTTGCGGCGGTACACCTGGATGAACGCGCCAACTTGCTTGGCTGACGCCGCGCAAAGCGATATACCCATGAGTACCGCGCTGATTGCCATGTGCGCCATGCTGGTGATTGGCGCCGTGTTGCGTTTCTCTATCGTGCTGCTGATGTTTTGCAGCGGCCTGGTCTATCTGTGGGTCAGCAAACAGGACCTCGGCCTGATCGTTGACCAGACCCTAAATACCATGTTTGGGTTGTACGTGATGCTGGCCGTGCCGATGTTCATCCTGGCCGGCAACGTGATGAACGCGGCCACCATCAGCGAGCGCATCTGGGGCGCGGCGGACGCTTTTGTAGGGCGCTTGCGCGGTGGCATGGGGCATGTCACGGTGCTGATGAACCTGTTGATGTCGAGCATGAGCGGCAGTGCCATCAGCGATGCGGCAGGCCCCGGGCTGGTGTCGATCAGGATGATGCAAAAAGTGGGGAATTATTCCGGCGGGCTGGCGGCGGCAATCGCGGCCGCCGCCGCCTGCCTGGGACCGATCATCCCGCCGTCCATTCCGATGGTGATTTACGCCTTGATCAGCGGCGCCTCTCTCGGCGCCTTGTTTCTGGCCGGCATAGTGCCCGGCATCCTGATGGCGATCAGCCTGATGATCCTGATTGCGTGGATAGCAAGGAAGCGCAAGCTGCCATTCGGCACGGCAGTGCCGTTGCGGGAGTTCCCGGCGGTGCTGGCGCGGGCCGCCCTGCCTATGACTCTGCCGGTACTGTTGCTGGGCGGCATCTGGAGCGGCGTCTTCACGCCGACCGAATCCGCTGCCGTGGCTGCCCTGTGGGCCATCATTTTGGGTGTGGTGGTGTACCGCAACCTGGGCCTGAAGACGCTGCTGGCCACTTTTGCCGCCTCGACGCGGCAATCGGCCGTGGTGATGATGCTGATTGTCAGTTCCTTTATCGTCAACTACGCCATCACGGCCGAGGGAGTTTCCGCGAACCTGGCGTTGTTCATCAAAAGCCTGGACCTGTCGGCGATCGGTTTCCTGCTGCTTGTCAACCTGATGTTCCTGGTACTGGGCACGGTGCTCGACGGCGCCGTGATGCTGCTGGTGTTCGTGCCGGTGCTGCTGCCCACCGCCAAGGCTTTGGGCATCGACCTGGTGCAATTTGGCGTGGTCGTGATACTGAACTTCATGATCGCGATGATCACGCCGCCGTATGGATTGATACTCTACGTGTTGTCTTCCCTGACCTCGGTGCGCATGCGCGACATCAACCGCGAGATATGGCAGTTCTGCATACCGCTAACGGTCGTGATGCTGCTGCTGATTTTCTTTCCCGTGCTTACCCTGTGGCTGCCGCGAATGTTCGGTTACACCGGTTGACGCGGCCCAATGCCAACCACCATGAACCACGCGCACGCAGCCCAGGACAAGCCGGTCGCCTTTGTCACCGGTGCCGCGCAAGGCATCGGCCTGGCGACGGCCACGCGCCTGGCCAGCGACGGCTTGCGTGTGGTGGCGATGGACCGCAATGCAGAGCGGTTGAGCACGGAAGTGGGTCGCCTGGTTGGACAGGGGCTCGACGTCGTCGCGGCGGCGCTGGACATTTGCGACCGCGCCTCGGTGGCCGCGGCGCTGGATGCACAACCGCGCGTAGACGTCATGGTCTGTGCAGCCGGCATCTACAACGACGCGCCGTTCCTCGATTTGAGCGAACACGCCTTTCGCGACATGCTGGAGGCGAATGTCATAGGCACCTTCATACCGGCGCAAGAAGCCGCGCGCCGCATGCAGGCGGGAGGGCGGATCGTCACCGTTTCTTCGCGCGGCGCGCTCGGCGGCACCCGCTTCGCGCATTACGTCGCTTCGAAAGCAGCCGTAATCGGGCTGACGCGGGCCATGGCGATGGAACTGCGCAGCCGCCAGATTGCCGTCAACTCGGTAGCGCCCGGCTTCACCGACACGCCGATGACACGTTCGGCCCCGGCTGACATGTTTGCAGCCTGGGAACAGCTTGAACCCAGCGGCAAGGCGGCGAGCCCCGAGGTGATCGCGCATGCCATCGCATTCCTGTGCGCTAGCGCGACCCGTTTCATCACCGGGCAAACGCTGTTTGTCGACGGTGGCAAATCGCTCGGCGGACTGGGCATCTGACCCTGGATTCGGCAGTTGACCGCTACCTTTCGCTGGCTACGCCGCATGAAGACTAAGTTTTTTTCCCCGACAACTCTCACCTTGCGGGTGAGAGCGCTACGCACCCGATTGAGCCGCGCTACGGCCTGCTTTCGGCGTTGCTCGCCTTGCAGGCCGCGGCGTCGCAGAGCTCCGCCACTTCGATCCGTCCGAGTCTGCGCGGCAGACTCGGAGCCGCGGCATTCGGCCTTGCCAGCGCACCGCATCGCAGCCCACTCGGGCGCGTCCAACTGCCGAATCCAGGCTCACCGGGCCGGGCAGAAGCATGCATCAGACGCTCAGCAACGCCCCGTCCACCACGATGTCCGCCGCGTTGACCAGGCGTGATTCGTCGGACGCCAGAAAAAGCACCGCATAAGCCACGTCGTCGGGCTCACCGAGGCACTGGAAACGATGCAGATCCCGTGAAACATGTCGGTCATGAATCCAGCCCGATTCGCAATCCGGGGTTACCCTATTTGCGATCCCGTGTGTCGGGTGCCACGTCAGGTACCTTCGCCAGCACCGCGTCAAACTTCCTGCGGCTTGCGCGCTTGGCGCGCAGTTCCAGAAAGTCCTCGGTCGCCAGGGCTGACAGCTTTTCGGCCAGCGCGGTGCTGATAAGTTGATTAACGGAGATACCCTCCTGGGCCGCGTACTGCTTGGCGTACTTATGCAGGGATTCGGGCAAACGGACACTGAGTGCACTCATGGGGCATATTCCTTCAAACGCTTTACAAACAAGTCGGAGCTCAAAACGTCTATTCCAATGGCCGCAGCCGCGGAGAAGTCGCGAAGGTTCCATGTGACGATGGCGTCACATTGACCATTGAACGCTGCTTCCAGCACCGCAGTTACTCAAAAAGCTCCGTGTGGGTGCCGGCCCGCGCAAAACTCACAACCGCGCTGGCAGCATCTCCAGACAATTGGTAGATCAGCAGGAAGTCGCCGCCAATATGGCACTCGCGGTGGTCGGCCCAATCGCCTCTTAGTG
>JANNGR010000326.1:0-2786 GCA_031403955.1 Betaproteobacteria bacterium | reverse complement strand
GCCGGGCATCAGCGTCATGTTGACGATCTCGGCCACATGCGCGGTCCACTGGTCCTGAGCTTCGGCGGTGGCCTCGATGGTGGCCAGGCCGTGGCGGCCCAGGTGGGCGATGCAATCGGTCACCCATTCGACATGCTGCTCTATCGACACCGGCATATTGGACAGCACCGACGGGCTTTGCGGGCCGGTGATGGTGAACAGGTTGGGAAACCCGGCCACCGCCAGCCCGAGGTAGGCCTGTGGGCCGTCTTGCCACGCTTGCGCCAGCAACTTGCCGCTGCGGCCCTGGATGCCCAGTTGCGTCAACGGGCCGGTCATCGCGTCGAAGCCGGTGGCAATCACGATGATGTCGAGCGGGTGGTCTTGTGTGCTGCCGTCGGCAGCGCGGGTGCGGATGCCGGTGGCAGTGATCTGCTCGATCGGGGTGTCGTTGACATCGACCAGCAGCACGTTGGTTTTGTTGAAGGTCTCGTAATAGTTGGAATCGAGCGGCTGGCGCTTGGTGCCGTAGGCATAGCCTTTGGGCACCAGTTTTTCGGCCACCGCCGGGTCTTTCACGGTGGCGCGGATCTTGCGCCGGATGTAGTCGGCGCACAGCGCATTGGAAGCCTCGTTGAAGAACATGTCCTGGTAATTGCCCAGCCAGAAGGCAAAGCCGCCGGCGTCCCACATCCGGTCGAATTCACGCTCGCGCTCCTCGGGCGTGGCGTCGAGCGCCGATTTGGGGATGAAGTAGTGCTCCTGGCCAAAAAACGACTCGCGGGTGCGCTTGACCACGCCGTCGTAGTCGGCCTTGCGCGCCTTGACCACCTCGGGATCGACCTTGCCGTTGCGCGCCGGCACGCAAAAGTTGGCAGTGCGCTGGAACACCGTCAGGTGCTTGGCCTGCTGGGCGATCTCAGGAATGGCCTGCACGGCGGTGGCGCCAGTGCCGATCACGCCCACCCGCTTGCCGGTGAAGTCAACGCCGTCGTGCGGCCACTGGCTGGTGTGGTAGGCACGTCCCTGGAAGGTATCGAGTCCTTTGAAGTTGGGCACGTTGGTGGCCGACAGGCTGCCCACGGCAGCGATCAGGTAGCGCGCGCTGAGCACATCACCCTGGGCGGTGCGCACCGTCCAGCGCTGCGACGCCTCGTCGTAGACGCAGGACGTCACCGATTTGCCAAACTCGATGTCGCGCTTGAGGTCGAAGCGCTGGGCGCAGTGCTCAAGGTAGCGCAGGATCTCGGGTTGCTCGGGGTAGCGCTCGGACCAGGTCCAGTCTTGCAGCAATTGCTTGTCGAAGGTGAAGCAGTAGATGTAGCAATCTGAATCACAGCGAGCGCCGGGGTAGCGGTTCCAGTACCAGGTGCCGCCCACGCCGTGGCCGCGCTCCAGCACCTTGACCTTCATGCCCAGGGTGTCGCGCAGCGACTTCAACATGTACAGGCCTGAGAACCCGGCGCCGATGCCCCGCGCGTCCAGCTGGGGGGCGGGTTCTGGCGTGCGGGCGGGGCTGGCGTGGGGGTTGGTGGCGGGGTTGGTGGCGGGGTTTGTGGCTGTCGTCATGGCGCATCTCCTGGCTCGGGTTTGGCAGGGACGCCCGGCGCGCTGTGAGCCGTGGCGGGTCATAACCTCGACCCGATCCGAGGCCGCCGACTGGCGCGCTGTCGGCGGCCACCGGGCTGCATCGATCAGCGTCTGACCTGCCTGATTTTGCGGATGCCGCGCAGGACGTCAGCTAGGGCAAATGCTGACGAGAGGTAAGAGATCGGATGCGAGAACGTCCGCCAGGCCGTTTGGGGATAGCCCGCGCTCAGGCGCCTCTGAATTCAGCTTCTAGCGCGGCAATGGCCGTTTCTTCGGCCGTCGCCGCATCGGCGAAAAACTGCCAAGCTTGCTCTGCGGCATCGCCAAGCTTGAGTGCCGCCGCTGAATCTTCGTAGGGCACCATGACCGAGGCGACATCGTCGTCGCTCAGTGCATCCACGACAGAGCCTGTCGCCAGCGCCTTCAATTGCGCCTGTGCCGGCGCGCATGAACAAGCCAGATAGACCAGACCCGCGCTAACGCCCGCCCGTGGTGAGACGCGATGCACATGACCGCTGGCCACCCAACCGGCGCGATCCTGAGTTACCAGGGCGCAGTCCGCAAGGTTCTCTTCAGCGCGGCCATCAGCCGTCAGCAGCGTTGTGCCGGGCTGCAGACGGAACTGATCCGGGTTCTTGAACGCGCTCAAGCTCATCCAGCGCAGGGCAATGGCGCGGTACTGCGAAATTTGCCGTCCGTTCATCATCGCCACGCCATATCGCGGATCATCGACGTAGTTGGTCTTGTAGCGGCCAGTCGGTTTCAAGACCGTGGCGATGTCGCTCAAGACACAGCCGCCAGTCGCCACGATTTGGTCACGCCAGGCCGCATAGCGCGGGGCGCGCGGTTCAGCATCGATACGGTCGCCAAGTTCTCTCCTGGACACGGTGAAGCGCCTCGACAGTATCCCGGCATCGAACGTTGCTTCCACCTTGTCCAGCCCGAAATGCTGCAGGTAGGCTCGCTGCGTTTCAGCCAGCAACAGGCGCGCCTTCTCGCGATTCTCGAAGCCTTGGCGGAAGAGCTTCACCACCTGCGACCACAGCGGCCCTTCCACCACCGGATAGGTCAGCGCCGCAATCTGTTCCGGTCCCAAATGGTCGATGACCGAGCCGTTGCGGTCGCGGCGAACCGTCTCTTGCCCGGTGGGCGTTGCTAGGAAGGCGTAGAAGTAGAAGGCATCATCCGAAAGCGGCAGGCCCGTCAGTCGCAGCATG
>JANNGR010000325.1:0-13421 GCA_031403955.1 Betaproteobacteria bacterium | reverse complement strand
TTCCCCATGCCCGCCGTTTCCCCCGATGTGCTCGACGCCCTCCGCAAGTTCGACACGCCGACGGTCTGTAACGTGCTGGAACTGTTCGACATCCGGCCGCGCAACACCGGCTACACCGACGGGCGCATCCAGGCGTGCTACCCTGCCCTTCCGCCGATGGTCGGGTTCGCAACCACCGCCACATTCCGCGCCGCGGCCCCCGCCCAAAGGCGGCGACACCTACATGGGCCTCGGCGCGCAGGTGGAAAAGATCGCGGCCATGAGCGGGCCTAAGGTGGTGGTTTTCCAGGACCTGGACGACCCGGCGGTCGCGGCCACGTTCGGCGAGATCATGTGTACCACGTACAAGGCGTTCGGGTGCGTGGGCCTCGTCACCAGCGGCGCGGGCCGCGACCTCGATCAGGTCGAGCCGCTCAAGTTCCCGTGCTTCACCGCCGGCACGATGCCGTCGCACGGGTACACGCAGATCGTGGAACTGGAAGTGCCGGTGCGAATCGGTGTGGCTGCGGTCTGTCCCGCAAGGTTTCAGTAAGTCGGGGACAGAGCTGGCCCACTGCGTGTGGCTGCGGTCTGTCCCGCAAAGTTTCAGATTAGGATGTTTCCGCATACAACTCCCGTCCGATCAGCATGCGGCGAATTTCACTGGTGCCGGCGCCGATCTCGTACAGTTTGGCGTCGCGCCACAACCGGCCCAGCGGGTAATCGTTGATGTAACCGTTGCCACCGAATATCTGTATGCCTTCGCCCGCCATCCAGGTCGCTTTTTCGGCGCACCACAGGATGACCGAGGCACAATCCTTGCGCACCTGGCGCACATGCTCCGATCCCAGGGAATCCAGGTTCTTGCCTACCGTGTAGCAATAAGCACGGCCGGCCTGCAACACGGTGTACATGTCGGCCACCTTGCCCTGTATCAACTGGAATTCACCGATGCTCTGGCCAAACTGCTTGCGGTCGTGGATATACGGAACCACGTTATCCATCACCGATTGCATGATGCCGATCGGACCGGCCGACAATACGGCGCGTTCGTAGTCCAGCCCGCTCATCAAGACTTTGGCGCCGCTGTTTAGCCCACCCAGGATATTGGCCGCCGGCACCTCGACGTTTTGGAACACCAATTCACCGGTGTGGCTGCCGCGCATGCCGAGCTTGTCGAGTTTTTGCGCAATCGAAAAACCCGGCATGCCCTTTTCGATCAGAAAGGCGCTCACACCGCGCGCGCCCAATTCAGGTTCGGTCTTGGCATACACCACCAGCGTGTCGGCGTCGGGGCCGTTGGTGATCCAGAACTTGCTGCCATTTAGCAGGTAAAAGCCGCCCTTGTCCTCAGCCTTTAGCCTCATCGAAATCACGTCGCTGCCGGAGCCGGATTCACTCATGGCCAGCGCGCCGACGTGTTCACCGGAAATCAGTTTGGGCAGGTATTTACGCCGCTGCGCGTCGGAACCGTTGCGTTTGATCTGGTTCACGCACAGGTTGCTGTGCGCGCCGTAACTCAGGCCGACTGAAGCCGACGCACGGCTGATCTCTTCCATGGCGATCATGTGGGCCAGGTAACCCATGTTCGCGCCGCCATACTCTTCGCCGACGGTAATTCCCAACACGCCCAGCGCGCCCATCTTGCGCCACAGATCCATCGGGAACTGGTCGCTGCGGTCGATGTCGGCGGCACGCGGGGCGATCTCTACTTGCGCAAATTCACGCACCGCATCGCGCAAGGCGTCGATATCCTCACCCAGTTGAAAGTTGAGTCCGGGCAGGTTCATGGCTGGTCTCCAAACAAATCGGTTATTCGGTTGCGCCGAGGTCACCTAGCGGCGCGCGGGTTGTCAGTAGGTTTTGGTCACCGGCACCAGAGTTTGCTGCATCACGGCGCAATCGGTGGTTTTTCCGTCCGCATCCACATGCACCACTTCGGCGCTGGTCACGATGATGCGCCTGCCTGCTCTCAATACTCGCCCGGTCGCATGCAATGTGCCGCCTTGATGCGCGCTCAGGAAATTGATCTTGTATTCGACGGTGCTGACTTCCATGCCCTCTGGCGCCACCGTCAGAGCGGCGTAGCCACCGGCAATATCCGCCAGTGCGCCCATCGCGCCGCCATGGAATCCGCCTTGCTGCTGCGTGACCTTGTCCGAATACGGCAGTGCCAACTCGCACAGCCCGGGCGCGACACGCACCAGGCGCGCGCCGAGATGCGTCATCATGCCCTGGCGCTGAAAACTGTCCAGCACGCGCTGGTGCAACTCGGGATAGTCGATGGCGGGCAACAGGCTGGCGTGGCTCATGGGGTGCGGAGTCGGGTTTGATTGACGTTTACGTAAACGTCAATTATGCGCGAAATGGGCATCAGCCCGTCCCGTCGATTTTGCCGGCACGGGCCAATAGCGCCCTGGCTTCTTTCTGGTGCGTCTTGACTTCGTCCAGATTGGCCACCAGGTCCGCCATCTGTTGTTCCAGCGCCGTCCGATGGGCCGCCAGGACGGCCAGGAACTTCGTCAGTTGCGGCCCGGTATCGCGCGGGCTGTCGTACATATCGATGATTTCGCGCGCCTCGGTCAGCGACAGACCGAGCCGTTTGGCCCGCAGCGTGAGTTTGAGACGGGTACGGTCGCGCGCACTGTAGACACGGCTGCGCCCGGCCGGTCCCGCGCGTTGGGGCTGCAATAAACCCAAGTCTTCGTAAAACCGGATGGCGCGGGTGGTCAGGTCGAATTCCTTCGCCAGGTCGCTGATGGTGTAGTGGGTGGCCATGGTGCTGGAAAACTGGTAACGGTCGGGGTAATACGCAGGCGACCGGCCCGATCAAGGCCGGTCCATACAATGGGTGCATTACATCTGACGTTTACGTAAACGTCAATCCGCCCAGGCATCCTCTGTATGAACGAACTTGAACTCCAGCTCCATTACCCACTGGGCGACGCCATGCCGGAGCCGGGAACCACCATGCCGGTGGCGCCCGGCGTGCGCTGGATTCGCATGTCGCTGCCGTTTGTGCTGAACCATATCAACTTGTGGTTGCTGCGCGACGAGATCGATGGCCGGGCGGGATGGACGGTGGTCGATTGCTGTATTTCCAGAGACGAATCGAAGGCCCAGTGGGAGCGGATTTTCGCCACCCAACTCGAGGGCCTGCCGATCCTGCGGGTGATCGTGACGCACATGCATCCCGACCATATCGGGCTGGCTTACTGGTTGTGCGAGCGCTGGGACGTGCGCCTGTGGATCAGCGCGACGGACTACAACGTGGCGCGTCTCGGAGCCATGGGTCCGACCGCTTTCGGCGGCGCGGCAGCGGCCCAGTTTTTTGCTTCGCATGGTCTCAACGACCCGGATTCGGTTGAGCAGATAAAAGGCCGCGCCAGCTATTTTCCCGATCTGGTTCCCGCGGTGCCAGACCAGTACCGGCGCATGATGGACGGCGATGTGCTGACAATTGGCGGACACCAATGGCAGTGCATTAGCGGACACGGCCACGCGCCCGAACATATTTCCCTGTATTGCGCCCAAACCCGGGTGCTGATAGGCGGCGACATGATGTTGCCACGCATCTCCACCAACGTCAGTGTGTACGAAGTCGAGCCCGAGGCGGATGCGCTGAAGGAGTTTCTCGATTCGATCGACAAATTTAAGCCGCTGCCCCAGGACACGCTCACGCTACCCTCGCACGGCAAACCGTTCACCGGTTTACACACCCGAATTGGGCAGTTGCACGACCACCACCGCGACCGCCTGGCCGAAGTGATGCAGATTTGCGGCGAGAAGTCGTGTAGCGCCGCCGATGTACTGCCCGTCATGTTCAAGCGCCCGATGGACCTGCACCAGAAGACGTTTGCAATGGGTGAGTCGGTGGCGCACCTGCACGCCTTGTGGTTTGCCGGCAAGCTCGGCCGCGTGCTGGGCGACGATGGGGTTTACCGGTTCAGCGCCACCTGAATCAGCCTAGAAACCGCAGTTGGACGCGCCCGAGTGGGCCGTCATGGCGTGCGCAGGCAAGGCTGAACGCCGCGGCTCCAAACCCGCAGGCGCGGGTTTGGACGGCGTGAAGAAGGCTGGACTCTGGCCAGACTGCGCCCTGCAAGGGCGATGACGCCGCAGGCTCGCGCCTGCAAGGCTGAGACCCGCGCCTCCCAGTCTGCCTGCGCAGACTGGGACGGGTCGAAGAGGCGGAGTTCCGCGACGCCGCGGCCTGCAAGGCGAGCACCGCCGCCTGCGTGCGCCAGGGCGGCTCAATCGGGTGCGTAGCGTTGTCGCCCAATGGGTGAGGTGCTTCAAAGCCTGAGAAGCGAGAGTTCATGCTACGTTTCTTGTTGAAGTGAGCGGTCAACTGCGGTTTCTAGGCTCAAGACCACTGCGGCACCGTTTCGTCTTTTAGCTGTAGCCGAAGTTCGGCATAGTCCGGCACCACGGAGCGCACCGTATCCCAGAACCGAGGGCTGTGGTCCATTACGCGCAGGTGGCTCAATTCATGCGCCACCACATAGTCGATGACACTGATGCGAAAGTGGACCAAACGCCAGTGCAAACGGATCGAGCCGTCGGCCCGGGCGCTGCCCCAGCGCGTTCCGGCGCTGCTCAGCGACAGCCGGCTCCATTGCACCTGCAGTTGCGGCGCAAAGTGATTCAGCCGCTCGGTGAATACGCGCCGGGCGTGGCGCATCAACCAGGCCTGTACCGCGTCGCGTATTTGCTCGGCGCTCGCCTGCCGGGGCAAACCGAGCCGCAGGCTGAGCAGCGGCGTTCCCGGCACCGCCCCGGTGTCGTGGTGCAATACCGCAGCCGCGCCATGGCGCGGGTCCAGCAGCACGACCAGTTGTTGCCCCAGAAACGGAATCACCACGCCGTCATTCCACGCGATGCGGGTTGACACCAGGCGTTCATGGCGCTCGCGCGTTTCGGCCAGCTTCCTGACTATCCAGGACGCTTTCTCGTGTACCGCCGCCTGTACGTCGACCAGAGACACCCACTTGGGCGCGCTCACCACCAGGCCGTCCGGCCCGACCACAAAACCGATCGTGCGGCGTCTACCGCGCTTGAACTCATAGGCGACTATGGCGTCGCCAAGGCGAATTTCGCGGTTGGCGCGCGGATGGCGGAACACCGCTGGCGCCAATGCAGACTGCTGCGTCGCAAAAAGGTCCAGCGTCGATTGCAGCAAACTACGCATGGGAAACAAATTTACCGGTAGGCCTGCGGGTCGAGGCGCCGCATCTCGGACTCGATCCAGGCCTCCACTTCACGCATCAGCTCGTCCGCCTGCCGTCCCTGGCTGGGAATTGGCTTGCCAATCGACACATCGACGGTACCCGGCGTTTTGACAAATGCCTTGCGCGGCCAACACTTTGCAGTGCTTACCGCAATCGGAATCACCGGGGCGCCGGTTTCAATCGCCAGGCGCGTGCCGCCTGACTTGTAGACACCCTGCTTCCCGCGCGCAATCCGCGTGCCCTCGGGAAACATGATGATCCAGATGCCTTGGGCCAACAGCAGCTTGCCCTGCGCCACCACCTTGTTGAAGGCACGCGCGCGCTGGCCGCGGTCGATATGGATCATGTCCAGCCGGCCCATGGCCCAGCCGAAAAATGGCACATACAGTAGCTCCTTCTTGAAAACATAGGCCAGCGGATGGGGCATCAGCGTCGGCAGCAGGAAGGTCTCCAGCGTGGACTGGTGTTTTACCAGCAGGATCGCCGGACTGGTCGCGCCATCCGGCAGGTTCTCCAGCCCGGTGACGCGTACCTGGATGCCCAGTAACACACGTGCCCCGCCAATGGTCCAGCGCAACCACCGCACCGCCATCCACCATAACGGGGCGCCACGCACACGCGTGGACGTCAGCAACATGATGATGCCCCACGGCACCACCGTGACCAGCATCCACAACATATGCAGGATCGAGCGGATCAAGGGCATGGACGCCAGACCTGGCGCTACCGCGGCGGCGCGAATTTGCCGGGCGCCACCTGGCCGGTCAGGAACTCGGCAAACGCCGCCAGATCGTCATGCACCCGTGTGCCGGGCGGAAACGAATCGGGCAAGGCCCGCCCGCGGTATGCCGCGCCCTGACCAGTCAGAACCAGGTGTGGCTCACAGCCAGCAACTGCTCCGGCCAACAGGTCCTCGATCGAATCACCAACCATCGGCGTGCCCTTTAGCTCGACGCCATAACGTTCGCCGATTTGCTCCAACAGTCCAGGTTCGGGCTTGCGGCAGTGGCAACCTTCGTCCGGAGCATGCGGGCAATAAAACACGGCATCAACGCGCGCACCCACGGCGGCCAGCATCTTGTGCATCTTGGCCTGAATCGCGTTCAGCATGCCGACCTCAAACAGTCCACGCCCCAGGCCCGGCTGGTTGGACGCAACTACCACATGCCAGCCGGCATGGTTGAGCGTGGCAATCGCCTCCAGCGCCCCAGGCAAGGGCTGCCACTGTTCGGGTGTCTCCACGAACTCGGCGTTTTCCTCGTTAATGGTGCCGTCACGGTCGAGGATGACGATTTTCATGGCAGGGTGGGTCATTGCGCAAGTTTGGAAAGATCGGCGACCTGGTTCATCGCGTTGTGCAGGCTTTTCAGCAGGCCCTGGCGATTCAACCGCAAATCCAACGCTTCGCAATTGACCATCACAGCGTCGAAGAAATCATCCACCGGCGCTCGCAAGGCAGCCAGAGTCTGCAGCGATGTGGTGTAGTCTCCGGCTTCAAACTGCGCCGCAGCGGCAGGCGTGGTCTGCTGCATGGCGGCGTAGAGGGCAATCTCGGCCGGTTCCTTGAGCAAGATCTCGCTCACATGGGGATCCACCTCCAGCGCCTTTTTCAGGATATTGCCGATGCGCTTGTTGGCCGCAGCCAGCGCAGCGGCCTGCGGCAAGGCAACAAATGCCCTGACCGCGGTCAGGCGCTTGGGCAAATCGGACCAGATTTTCATGCCGTGCGCGCACATGGCGGCCTCAACTTCGGCCTGCGAATATCCAGACTCCTTCAAATAGCCCTTCAAACGCTCGACAATAAACGCGCCGATTTCCGTCAGCGCAGGCTGCAGCATACCGGCCGGAAAAGCGCCAAAGGCGAGTTTGACAAGTTCGTCGGCCTGCAATCGCAAGTCGCCTTCGACCAGCATCCGGACTATGCCCAGCGCATGTCGGCGCAATGCAAATGGGTCTTTGTCGCCACTTGGCAAGTTGCCAATGCCGAACATGCCCACCAGCGTCTCGAGCTTGTCGGCCATTGCCACCGCGATGCCAAGCGGGCTGCGCGGCAGCCCGTCGCCAGCGAAGCGTGGCTTGTAGTGGTCTTCAATCGCCCGCGCGATGTCTTCATCCAGGCCGTCATGGCGGGCATAGTAGCCGCCCATGACGCCCTGCAGTTCAGGAAACTCGCCCACCATGCCGGTCAGCAAATCAGTCTTGGCCAGACGCGCCGCCGTGGCTGCCGCGTTGGCGAGCAAGTCGCCTCCCAATTGCTGGCCGATGCCCATGGCAATGGCGCGTACGCGCAGGGCGCGCTCGCCCTGGGTACCCAGCTTGTTGTGGTAGACCACCCGGTCCAGCCCGGCAACGCGCGATTCGAGCGTCGTACGCCGGTCCTGGTCGAAGAAGAACCTGGCGTCAGCCAGACGCGGGCGCACGACACGTTCATTGCCACCGATAACCGCGCTGGTGTCGGCCGGGCTGATGTTGCTGACAACCAGGAACTGGTTGCTGAGCTTGCCCGTGGCATCGAGTAGCGGAAAGTACTTCTGGTTCGCCTTCATGGTCAGGATCAGGCACTCTTGCGGCACCTCCAGGTACTGTTGTTCGAATGCGCAAATCAGCACATTGGGGCGCTCGACCAAAGCGGTCACTTCGTCGAGCAAGGCGTCGTCTTCGATCGGACGCGCCTGCGCGCCCACAATGGCGGCAGCGGCGGCCAATTGCCGCACGATCTCGGCGCGGCGCTCGTCAAAGCAGGCAATCACCGCACCGTCTTGGGCCATCGTAGCCGCATAACTGTCAGCATGCTTCAACACGATCGGATCAATCGCCGCCTCAAAGCGGTGGCCGCGCGTGGCATTGCCAGCCTGCAATCCGAGCGCGCTCACCGGCACCACGTCCGCCCCATGCAGGGCCACCAGACCATGTGCCGGCCGGACAAAACTCACGCTGCTCCAGCCGGGCAACTCGCAGCCGGCCTCAAGCTGGTAGGTCATCAGCTTCGGAATCGGCAGCCTGGCAATCGCTTCCTCGAGCGCCTTTTGAAGGCCTTGCGCCAGCGTTGCGCCAGTCACCAGGCTTTCATAAAACAGCGCCTCGGCCTTGCCGTCCATCACCCGCCTGAGACTAGCCACGTCGGAACCACTGGCACCCAAGCCGTGCAGCCTTTTCAACAGTGCGGGCGTGGCATTGCCGGCGCCATCCAGAGCGACACTGACCGGCATCAGTCTTTGTGACACCGCCTTATCGGCGGCCTGCGCCGCCACACCGGTCACATGAACCGCCAGCCGACGCGGCGAAGCATAGTGACTCACCACCGCATCCGCACCGGCCAGCCCCTGCGCCTTGAGTACATCCGTCAGCACATCGGCGAAGGCCTGACCCAATTTCCTGAGCGCCTTGGGCGGCAACTCTTCAACCAGCAATTCAACCAGAAGATTCTTCATGGCATTCGGTTCGCCTTCTTCGGCATGTTTTGTACCCACTCGGGTGGCGCCATCGGGAAACCCAAACGCTCGCGGCTGTCGAAATAACTCTGCGCGACACTGCGCGCGATGTTACGGATGCGCCCCATGTAGGCAGCACGCTCGGTGACGCTGATGGCGCCACGCGCGTCAAGCAGGTTGAAGTCGTGCGCCGCTTTCAGCACCTGCTCATACGCCGGCAATGCAAGCTGCTGGGTGATCAGGTAGGCGGCCTGCTTTTCGTGCGCGGCGAAGGCAACAAACAGAAAATCGGCGTCGCTATGTTCAAAGTTGTAGGCCGACTGTTCCTGTTCGTTTTGCAGGTAGACATCGCCATAGGTCGTGCCCTCGGTCCATTGCAGCTTGTACACATTGTCTACGTCCTGCAGGTACATCGCCAGCCGCTCCAGGCCATAGGTGATTTCACCCGTGACCGGTTTGCAGTCGATGCCGCCAACCTGCTGGAAATAGGTGAACTGGGTCACTTCCATGCCATTTAGCCAGACCTCCCAACCCAGTCCCCAGGCGCCCAACGTGGGGTTCTCCCAGTCGTCTTCGACAAAACGGATGTCGTTGCTTTTCATGTCGAGCCCCAAGGCTTTGAGCGAGCCCAGGTACAGATCGAGAATGTTGGCTGGCGCCGGTTTCATGACCACCTGGTACTGGTAATAATGTTGCAGACGGTTCGGGTTCTTGCCATACCGGCCGTCTTTCGGGCGGCGGCTCGGCTGCACATACGCCGCCTTCCACGGCTCAGGCCCGATGGCGCGCAAAAATGTTGCGGTATGTGACGTGCCGGCACCGACTTCCATGTCATAAGGCTGCAGCAGTAGGCAACCCTGAGAATCCCAATAGGACTGCAGCTGGAGGATGATTTGTTGGAAAGTCAGCATGGGTTCCCGTAAGACGTGATCTGCGCCGGACAACAAGCACGCTGGGCGGAGCGCCGGCAACCATGTGGAGGTCGGCCCGCGGACTTGGAGAAACCGGCAAACGCCGCGAACCTGCGCAGACCGTGGATTTTAAGGGGGCTTCGGCGTCGGGCGCCCGAAATGGCGCCAGCGCTGCAATGGCAACACAATGGCAGCTACTTTGTGGAGAACAAGCCATGCTCGATCTGCTCATAAAGGGTGCCACGGTGGTTGACGGCACGGGTTGCGAGCCCAGCACCGCCAATGTCGGCGTCTGCGGCGGGCAGATTGTCGAGGTCGGCCCCGACAGCAGCGCCGCACGCCAGACCGTGGACGCCGACGGGGCCTGGCTGACGCCCGGATTCGTCGATATCCACACCCACTACGATGGGCAAGTCACCTGGGATGAGAACTTCACTCCCAGCATCTACCACGGCGTCACCACGGTGGTGATGGGCAATTGTGGCGTTGGTTTCGCGCCCAAGTGGCCAGGACATGAAGACGACCTGATCCGTCTGATGGAAGGCGTGGAAGACATTCCCGGCGCGGCGCTGGCTGAGGGTATTCGCTGGGACTGGGAGAGTTTTCCACAATACATGGACGTACTGGCCAGAACGGCGCGCAGCCTGGACTATCTGGTGCAGGTGCCACACGACCCGTTACGCATGTACGTGATGGGCGAGCGCGCCATCACCAGAGAGTCTGCCACGGCACAGGATATCGTTGCCATGCGCAGGTTGCTGCATGACGCATTGAAGGCCGGCGCGGCGGGGTTCAGCACCGGGCGCACCGACAACCATCGCACTTCCGACGGCAGAGATACCCCGGCGGCGCAGGCCGGAGCGGCGGAACTCACAGGGGTAGCGCGCGCGTTTGACGGCATAGGGCATGGCGTTGTCCAGGTGGTGAGCGACTTCGATTTGCTGCGCGACCCGCAGCGCTTCGATGCCGAGTTCGACTTGCTGGAGCAACTCGCACGCTCCGCTGGCCGGCCACTTTCCATGACCTGGCTGCAGCGCGACCCCGGTGGAGATCAATACAAGGCGATTCAGGCACGGGTTGAAGCCGCGGTGTCGGCGGGCCTGCCGTTGTACCTGCAAGCGGCAGCGCGGGGTATCGGCGTCATCACCGGGCTTGACGCAAGTTTCCATACCTTCCAGGGTTGTCCGGGCTACAAAGAGATAGCCTATCTGCCCCTGGCCGCGCGCGCGGCAGCGATGCGTGAGCCAGCGCGCAAGGCGCGTATTCTGGGTCAGAAACCCGAGCCGATGGCGGTCGACGGCAGTCCGATTTCGCCGCTGGTGGACATACTTCTGGCAAAAATCGACACTATCAGCGCGCGTATGTTTCCGTTGCTGGAGCGGCTCGATTACGAACCGCCAGTGCTGCAGAGTTTCATGGCGCGGGCCAAACAGGCGGGCGTCAAGCCGCTGGAAGCGATTTATGACCATGTCAGCGCGGGCGACGGCAGCAACCTGATTTATTTCCCGATCTTCAATTACAACCATGGCAACCTGGACGTTACGCGAGAGATGCTGTCGCACCCGCGTGCGCTGGCTGGATTGAGCGATTCCGGCGCACATGTGGGCACGGTGTGTGACGCCAGTTTCAGTACTTTCATGTTGACCCACTGGGTGCGTGACCGCACCAATGGCAAGCTGCCATTGGCCCAGGCGGTGGAGATGATGACCAGCCGTAACGCGAATTACCTCGGCCTCAACGACCGCGGGCGGATTGCGCCCGGCATGCGGGCGGACCTGAACCTGATTGACCCGACGCGCCTGAATATGGGGACGCCGCGGCTGGTACGTGATCTGCCGGCCGGTGGCAAACGATTCCTGCAGAAGGCCCAAGGTTACATTGCCACCTGGGTGCAGGGCCGATGCGTGCAACGCGAAGGCGAGATCAGCGCCGCGCGCCCGGGCCGGCTGGTGCGCATGGGACAAACCACGCGACAAGAAGTGAGCCCGGCACCTGGCCGGGCGTGATCGACGCCTCAATGTGAAGAATTGCCGCCGCTGAGCCGTCTGCCAAACGCCAGCAAAACCACGCTACTGCCCAACAGCCACAATGGCCATAACCCAAACCGCGACACCCACCATGCATAGGGCGTCAATCCGTTGCGACCCTGGACCTCGCCTTGCAAGACCCCGCGGGTGAAACGTGCCAAGACACGGGTCACGCGCCCGGTGTGGTCGATGATGGCGGTGTCTCCGGTGTTGGTGGCGCGGATGAATGGGCGCTCAAACTCGATCGCGCGCATACGCGAAATATTAACGTGCTGGTCTATCGCCACCGTGTTGCCAAACCACCCGATATTGCTCAGGTTGACGAAAATTGTCGGTGCCGTGGCCGGATCAATGAATCGCAGGCCCAACTCCTCACCGAACAGGTCCTCGTAACAGATGTTGGGCGCCAGGCGCTGTCCTTGCCACTCGAACGATGCTTGTCCCAGTGCACCGCGGTTGAAGTCGCCCAGCGGTATGTCCATCATTTGCGTGAACCAGCGAAACAGCGGCGGAATGAACTCCCCAAATGGCACCAGGTGGTGTTTGTCGTAGCGGTAGCTATGCGCGTCCCCGGCTGATGCCGGCCCCGGCTTTAGCCCGACGACTGAATTCGTATAACCAGCCGCGGCACCACCCAGGGGAATGCCGATCAACGCCGCTTGTGCGCCCGAGGTGAAGCGTTGCCGCAGGGACAACCAGTAACCCTCGGGTAGCTGTTGCGGCAGCAATGGGATGGCGGTCTCGGGCGCGACCACCAGGGACGCCGTTGCAGCTCCCAACTGTTCACCGTACCAGCGCAGTGAGTTGGCGATGCCGGGGCCAGGTTGAAATTTCTCATCCTGAGCAATATTGCCCTGAAGCAGCGCCACTTGAAGCGACGGCGCGGGCGTGGTAAATACGCCCCCGGACCAGGACATGACGGCGGCGACCAATCCTGCCAGACCGGGTAGCCAGATGCGGCGCGCTTCAAACGGTTGTTGCAGCCAGGCAACGATCAGGTATGCAATAAAGGCAACCAGCAGCGCGACGCCATAGGCACCGACATACTGGGCGGATTTCGCCAACGCGCCTAGATGTGCGTAGCCCGCGGCTCCCCAACCAAAACCGGTGAACCAGACCCCACGCATCAACTCCGCCAACAGCCAGAGGGCGGCAAAAACAGTTGCCGCCCACAGTTTGTTGGCGCTTGTCAACAGCACGAACGCCGCGCCGGCAGCGCCGTAGTAGACGGCCAGCACAGCAGCCAGCATCAGGACCGCGAGCGCCGCCAGCCAGGCATCCAGACCAGCATAGGTGTGCATCGCCACGAACATCCACCAGAATGTGCCTGCCAGCCAGGCGGTCGCGAAAAGCCATCCAAGCAATGCGCCGCACACCGGCCGGCTACAGCGGTCCAGCTGCCAGGCGAGCACACCGAGAGCCAGCAATTGCAGCCACCCAGCGGGTTGCCCATCCCAAGGTGTGGCGATCGAGGCCGCGTGCAGCAAGCCGGCGATAACAACAAGAACTATCGGCACTGCCAAATGCAATAACTCAAGGCATCTGTGGAGAGACTTTGAACCACTTCACCGCACCGCCCTTGGTGTGAAGCACCAAAAAGTTCAACCCTGCGCGGGCGTGAAATTCACCACGCTTGGGCACGTGCCCCATGTCGTGGGCGATCAAGCCGCCGATGGTATCGAACTCCTGATCCTGATCGGATTCGACCAGTTTGACGCCGAATGCATCTTCGACCCGCTCAATCGGAGTGTCGCCACTGACGCGGTAGGTGCGGTCGGCCAGGCCGAATATGTCGCCCTCGTCCTCCGCGATATCGAACTCGTCTTCGATCTCACCGACGAT
>JANNGR010000324.1:0-2590 GCA_031403955.1 Betaproteobacteria bacterium | reverse complement strand
GCCTTTGAAACCGAAGCTGTAAGGATAGGCGTCCGAGACGTGGTGGAACGGCGGCCGCGCAATTTCAAGGCATTGCAGGACGTGAAGACACTCAAGCTGCCGGGATTTTGAAGGAGGGAGGCATTATGTCGTACGATTCCGAAACCGCGTCAAGCTGTTGTTCTGGGATGGTAGCGGGTTGTGGGTCTGCGCCAAGCGACTGGAGAAGGGCCGCTTCGGTTGGCCGGCGGTCACCGGCGGAGAGGCAAGGGTGGTGCTGAGTTACGAGGAATTGGCCTTGCTTCTAGGCGGGATCGATCTGGCGGGAAGCCAGCGCCGGACATGGTACCGGAAAGTCGTTACGGTCGAACCGGAGCCTGCATTGGAGAAGAAAAGAGAAGAAAATGGTAGCACAATAAAGCATAATACGGTATAATTGCTTTATCCATTGTGAGCGCCGAACCCTCCAACTCCGCCGCTTTCTCTTCCGACTCCCCAGAGGTCGCCGAGCTCAAGCGCGAACTCCAGTGGGCCCACCTGAAGATCCAATCTCTGGAGGAGCGCCTGCGGCTGGAACTCATCAAGAAGTACGGTCCCGGTAGCGAGAAACTCAGCGGCGCGCAGCTGAATCTGCTGGAACTGGAGCCCGGCGTCAACAACCTGGAAGTTCAGGCCGAGAGCCAGCGCGGACCTCTGCCGGAGCGGACCAAAACAGAGCCCCAGCGTAAACACCCGGGCAGGCAGGAACTCCCTGCGACGCTGCCGCGCGTGGAGCGGGTGATCCCCTGCGCGCCTGAGCAGTGCCAGTGCAAGAACTGCGGAGAACTCATGGCGGTGATCGGCTACGACCAAAGCGAACAGCTTGACGTGGAGCCGGCCAAGTACTTCGTTGTGGTGACCAAGCGCGAGAAGCGCGCCTGCCGGTGCTGTGAGCAAGGCGGGGTGGTCGCGGCCCCGGTGCCCGTTCGCATCATCGACAAAAGCCTGGTCAGCGACCGGGTGGTGATCGACACGGTCGTGGCCAAGTACTGCGATCATCTCCCGCTGTACCGGCAGAGCGTGATTCTGGAGCGAGAGGCCGGCCTGGAGATCGGCCGGGCGACGCTGGATGGGTGGGTGATGCGGGTGGGCGAACTACTGAGGCCCATTGCTGGCGCGATCAGCCGTGAACTGCTCGCAGGCGGCTACATCCAAGCCGATGAAACTCCGGTAGACGTGCAAATGCACGACCGCCGGGGACAGAACCACCAAGCTTATCTGTGGCAATACGGCAGGCCGGGCGGCGGCGCGGTATTTGATTTCCAACTGGGGCGCGGACGCGAAGGACCCAAGATATGGCTGGGCCAATTCGAAGGGATTTTGCAGACCGACGGCTATACCGCCTATGAGAAAGTGGGCGGTCCAAAGATGGTGCATGCCTGCTGTTGGACGCATGCACGAAGAGGCTTCTACGAGGCGCACAAACTGAGCCCGGGCGAGAGCGTCGCCAGAAGTATCGTAGTGCTGATCGACGAGCTGTTTGGTATCGACGCGGAGGCGCGCACCCAGGGGCTCGGGACGGCGGAACGGGACGCGCTGCGTCAGGAGCACTCGCGGCCGCTGCTGAGCAAGATTCGGTCGGCCGTCGAGGTGGCGCGCGATTCGGCCTTGCCGTCGAGCAAGCTGGGTCGGGCGATCAAGTATACGCTCGGGCTTTGGCCCAAGCTTGACCGATTTCTGGAGTACCCGGTGCTGGAATTGAGCACCAATTTGGCGGAGAATTCGATGCGTCCGGTGGCATTGGGCCGAAAGAACTGGATCCATGTGGGGAGTCCTCAAGCTGGGCCCAAAGTGGCGGCCATTGTTTCTATCGTCGAAACCTGCCGGCGGCTCCGCATCCCCGTCCGTGAGTACTTCGGAGAGGTCCTGCCCGGACTCGCTGACGTCAGCATTCAAAAGCTGCCAGAACTCACCCCCGCCGCCTGGGCCGCTCGCCGCCGGTAAGCACTCCCATCTACTCCGGTCAACGTGGCGTTGGTCCGACGCTTACACTTCAAATCGCTGGGACTTCCGTCATTGTTCGAGAATTGTTAGCGTAACCGTCTCGAACCGCCGTGTATGGACCCGTACGCACGGTGGTGTGGCAGGTGTCGGCGGGTGACCGCAGCCCCTATGCCAATCAATGTGTCGCGCGGGTTCTCAGCGCAAAGATTTCGCATGGCGAAGATTCCGTTGCGATGCCGTCTACTGCGTGTGCTCGATTGGAAATTTCGTAGCAGCACGGCCTTGCGGCGGTAGTCGAGGGTGAGCGCTAGATCCGCGCGCCGCAGTACCGGTCGAAATGCGGATCGCGCACCGTTGATCAAGTGCCGTAGTCGACTTGGGCCTCTTCGGCGGGTGGCGTGACGATAACGGCACAGCGGCTGTCTCGCAACTTGCGGATAAGGCGCTTGACGCTCTGGAAGCCGCCTCGACAGCGATGAGTTACCAATCATGCCCGCTGTCCTTCGCGCGGCGGCGACCCTTGCTGCCTGGCTCGATTGCGTGGCGACCGACTTTCACCACCGGCCCCTGCTGGACTTGCTGAAGTCTGGTTTCCTGCCCGGCGATGCCCAACTCGATGCGGCGATTC
>JANNGR010000323.1:0-6060 GCA_031403955.1 Betaproteobacteria bacterium | reverse complement strand
CTCGGTCGAGCCGGTGAAGGCGACCCGATCGACGTCCTGGTGAGCGGCCAGCGCCGCGCCGGCGGTTCGGCCGAAGCCGGTCACGACATTGATGACGCCGTCCGGTACGCCGGCCTCGAGCAGTAGTTCGGCAATGCGAAGTACGGTCAGCGACGCGTCTTCAGCCGGTTTGAGGACCAGCGTGCAGCCGGTGGCCAGCACCGGCCCCAGCAGCCACCACTGGCTGATCAGCGGACCGTTCCATGGAATTATGCCGCCGACCACGCCCACCGGCGCCTTGAGCGTGAAGGTGCTGATGTTGCCCAGCAGGGAATTCTGCAAGGTATCGCCCGACGTGTTCGCGGTCTGCGCGGCGTAAAACATGATGACCTGGGACAGCCAGCGCTTGAGACCCTGGGTGCGCGACAGCGGGGCGCCCATGTCGAGCGTCTCGATCAGCGCGAGTTCATCGAAATTCTTTTCGATCACGTCATGCACCCGCATCAGCAGCCGCTGGCGGTCATAAGGTTTCCAGCTGCCCCATTCGCCCTCGAATGCCCGCCGCGCCGCGCCCACGGCCCGGTCGATATCTTCGGCGTCACCTTCGGCGAGGCGGGCGATCACTTTGCCGGTGGCCGGGTTCACGGTGTCGAACTCCTTACCCGATGCGGATGGCAACCATTTGCCGCCGATCAGAAGGCGTTTGGGTGGCCCGGCCAGAAAGGCGGGCGTGGGCGGGTAGATGTGTTGTTGAGCTTGCATGACGATCTCCATTTGGTTTCTATTCACAAGTCTTTTTCGCTGTCGATCGGGCCGCCAACCGCGACCCACTGGCCCCCTTGCACCAGGTGGTGCCCAAGTGCTGCTTCGGAGAATACGTCACCGGCGAGACGATGCCGGTGTCGAAGTTGCGCAGGTTGTCCATCGATTGCACCAGCGTCTGGCGGTTGATGGGGCCATTGATGCGTCGCACGGCTTCTATGAAGATCGAGTTGCTGCAAGACCCCGCCCACGGCCGACGTGTTTTTCATGTGTCGTCATTTGGCTGCGACCGCACGCATCTTTAACACCCGAACGGCAAACTCGCCCACCACACCGCGCGGAAGTAGCATCACCATGACGACGAATACGCAACCCTGGATAACGGGTACCCATTGCGCATAACCTTGCAGGGAACTTTGCATCGTCAAAATGAAGGCGGCACCGACCAATGGTCCGAACACGGTACCGATGCCACCGACCAGCGTCATGAGAATCACCTCGCCAGAGGTGGACCAACCGACATCCGTCAGGGATGCCAGGCGAAACACCAGAACCTTGAGCGACCCGGCCAGGCCCGCGAGCGCCGCGGACAGAACGAATGCCAGGAGCTTGTAGCGGTCGACGGCATATCCCAGGGAAACTGCCCGGGCCTCGTTGTCCCGAATTGCGCGCAGCACTTGCCCGTAAGGCGAGTGGATGACGCGGAACACCAGCAGGAACACCGCCATGAAGGCGACCAATACCACGTAATACAACGTGCGATCGTCGGTTATGTCGATGAACCCGAACAGCGCACGACGGGGTATGGCGGAGATACCGTCGTCGCCACCGGTGAACTTCGCGCCGACGCAGAAGAAGTAGAACATCTGCGCCAGGGCCAGTGTGATCATGGCGAAATAGATTCCCTGTCGTCGAATCGACACCAATCCCACCAGCAGGCCGGCAACACTGGCAAACGCGACGCCCAGGACTAATGCCAGCTCGGTAGGCAGCGCCCAGGTTTTTAGCGCGTAGCCCGTGATGTACGCAGCGCCCCCAAAAAACATGGCGTGACCGAAGGACAGCAGCCCGGCTTGTCCGAACAGCAGGTTGAACGCCATGCCAAACATAGCGAAACACAACAGTTTCGTCATGAATATCGGATAGACCAAGAGCGGCGCAAGCAGTAGCGCCAAAAACAGTGTGGCGAAGATCAGCCGGAATTGGTGGCGCATGGGAGCCTCAGCGTTTTGGGATGGCAGGGGCGAACATCAAGCGAGTGTCATGGCTGGCGCCCGAACAGTCCGGCCGGTTTTATCAGGATAACGATTGCCATTACCAGGAAGATCACGACGCTCGACGCAGGAGGGAAATACACCTTCGTCAGCGCCTCCAGCAGACCGAGCGCAAAACCCGTGACGATAGACCCGAGGATGGAACCCATGCCACCAATCACCACAACTGCAAACACCGTGATGATCAGGCCCGACCCCATCAACGGCTTGACCTGGTCCATGGGAGCCGCGAGCACGCCCGCTAACGCCGCCAGCGCCACTCCGAACGCGTAGGTAAGCGTCATCAGCCGCGGAACATTGATGCCGAAGGTGCGAACCAGTTCCGGGTTGTCGGTGGATGCACGCAAGTAGGCGCCGAGTTTGGTACGTTCGATGGCAAGCCATGTTCCCAGGCACACAACCAGCGATGCCGTCACGACCCAGGCGCGGTAATAGGGTAGGAACATGAAGCCCAGATTGATGCCGCCCGGTATCGGGTTGTCATAGGGTTTGCCGGATGAGCCGTAAGCCACCGCCAGCAATCCTTCGATGATCAGCGCCAGCCCGAAGGTCAACAACAACTGGAACAGGTGGTTCATCTCGTACAGGCGCTGGAGCAGTGTGCGCTCGATCACGACGCCCAGGATTGCCATACCAAAAGGCACCACGACCAATGCGCCCCAGTAGGGAATTCCCAGGTATGAAAGCAACATCCAGGCACCGAAAGCTCCCAGGGTAAATTGTGCGCCGTGCGTGAAATTGATCACTCTGAGCATGCCGAAGATGACCGTCAGACCCAGGCTCATAACCGCGTAGAACGCGCCATTGATCAGGCCCAGGGTCAATTGAGCCATCAGTGCCGGTAGCGGGATGCCGAAGATGTCTGTCATGTTGGAGGCCTAGACACCCAGGTAGGACTGGAGACGGTCGGGCTCGGCCAGCAAGGCATCGTTGCTGAGCTGGTCGACAACGCGGCCGTGTTCGACGACGTAATGGTGGTCCGCTACCGACATGGCGAAGTCGAGGCTCTGCTCCACCAGCAGAACTGTGTATCCGCGCCGTTTAAGTTCCTGGAGCACATCGCCGATGTGCTGAACAATAACCGGTGCCAGACCCTCCGTCGGCTCATCGAGCAGCAGCAGCCGGCAGCCGGTACGCAGAATCCGCGCGATGGCCAGCATCTGCTGCTCGCCACCCGAGAGCTTGGTACCGGGGCTGTTAAGCCGTTCGCTCAGGCGCGGAAACAACGCAAGCACTTCCTCTGTGGAGTAACCGCCAGGCATCAATACCGGGGGCAGTAGCAGGTTCTCGCGCACGTTGAGCGACGGAAATATTCCCCGCTCCTCCGGACAGTAGGCAATGCCCAGCGGCGCAATCTTTTCCGGCCGCAGGCCGATGGTCTGCGTGCCGCTTACCAGTATGGAGCCACTGCGCTGTCGCAGCAAACCCATGATGGCGCGCATGGTGGTGCTCTTGCCCGCGCCGTTGCGGCCCAGCAGCGTCACGACCTTGCCGCTGGGCACGTCGAAGTTCATGCCATGCAACACATGGGAAGGTCCATAGTGGCCTTGCAGTTCCCGGACTTCGATCGCGGCGGGCAGGTCAGCCATGGGCCCGCCTCCCGATGTAAGCCGCCATCACCCTAGGATCTTTCGACACCTCGTCATAACTGCCCTCGGTCAAAACTTCACCGTTCGCGAGCACCGTGATCCGGTCAGCCAGATCGGCAACCACTCCCAGGTTGTGCTCGACCATCAGAATAGTCCTCGAGCGCGAGACTCTTCGAATCAGTGCGGTGATGGCGCCCACATCCTCATGGCCCATGCCCGACGTCGGTTCGTCGAGCAACAACATTTCGGGCTCGAGTGCCAATGTGGTGGCGATTTCCAGCGCGCGTTTGCGTCCGTAGGAAAGGTCACCCGCCACCCCCTCTGCCGCATCGGTCAGACCGACGTCCTCCAGCAGGCCCATGGCCGATTCGTCGAGCGCGGCCAGGACACGATCAGAGCGCCAGAACTGGAACGAGGTGCGCTTTTTGCGTTGCAGCGCCACGCGAACGTTGTCGAGTACCGACAGCGTCGGAAATATGGCGGAAATCTGGAAGCTGCGCACCATGCCCAGTTGCGCTACCCGCGCGGCGGACATGTGCGTGATGTCGCGTCCCTTGAAGTGGATGGTTCCGTGCGTGGGCTCGAGCATCTTGGTCAGCAGATTGAAGCAGGTGGTCTTGCCCGCGCCGTTTGGCCCGATGAGGGCGTGGATGTGGCCCCGGCGCACGCGCAAATCCACCTCCTTGAGCGCATGGAAGCCCGCAAACTTCTTGGAAAGGCCGCGGACCTCGATCAGACTGTCCTCGCCGGCCGGGTATGCTTGCACCCAGCCCTCACTTCACCAAAGCACAGACCTTCTTGTCGCCGGGCTGGAATGCAAGGTTGGCAGGAATGCTGGACACCGGCGCATACAGGTCCCACTCATCTTTCGACTCGGAAGGCTTCTTTACGCGGAAGACATAACCTTCCCGGATCACCCGGCCGTCCTCGCGAATGCTGCCATTCTTGGTCATCATGTCGTTGATGGGAGTGCTCTTCATCTTGGCCAGCACGGTTGCGGTGTCGTCGGTGCCGGCGGCGGCGACTGCCTTCAGGTAATGCATAACGGAGCCATAGACGCTGGCCTGGATGAAGTTGGGCATGCGGCCAAAACGGGCTTTGTAACGCACGGCAAATTTGCGTGTCTCATCGTTCTGGTCCCAATAGTAGGGCTCGGTGATGAACAGATCCTGCGCCGACTTGAGACCCAGGGCCTTTACGTCGTGCAAGGACAGGCTGAGTGCCGCCAGACGCTGTCCGCCGGCGCGAACGCCGAATTCGTCGGCTTGCTTGATCATCGCCGCTGCATGCGAGGTAGTGGTGGCCAAGGCGATCACGCTGGCCTTGGATGCCTGCGCCTGCAGCAACTGGGAAGAGAATTCGAAGGAGCTCAGGGGATGGGTGGTCGAGCCAACCACTTTGCCACCGCCGACCTCGATCATGGCCGAAGTGTCGCGTTGCACATTGTGGCCATAGGTGTAGTCGACCGTGATGAAATACCACGTCTTGCCCCCGGCGTCGAGGTTGCCTTTTACCGCGCCGAGCGCCTGCGAATAGTTGTTGTAAGTCCAATGGATACCGTTGGGCGAACAGTTCTTGCCGGTAATGTCGGTGCTGGCGGAACTGTTGAAGACGGCAATGCGGTTTTTCTCCTTGGCCAGATCTTGCACACCCAGCGCGACCGTTGTAATGCCGATGTCGAAGATCGCGCGTACGCCGCTGTCGTACCACTGGCGCGCAATGGTCAGCCCGGTATCCGGTTTGTTGAGGTGGTCGGCTTCCAGCAACTCGATCGGACGGTTAAGTACCCGCCCGCCGAAATCCTCGATGGCCAGCTTGGCCGCGACAACCGAACCAGGGCCTGAAAGGTCGGCCACAAAGCCTGACATATCGCTCAGCACGCCGATTTTCAGCGGATTGCTTTGTGCCCAGGTGCCCGGGGTGACAACCAGAGCCAGCGCAAGCGCGCTGTATCTCAGGACGGCTCCGCGGCGCGTGAGGAGCGGCAATGGCCTGCCGTTGGAACTGGACTTGATCATGGTTTGTCTCCGAAATATGAAAGAAAAGTTGCATCAGCCAACCGGGCTGCACGGTGATGGTTTCCTCAGATGGCACCGACGCGGGCCAGTTCCGCACACTGTTGGCCACTCAGTCCCAGTACCGAGCCCAGGATCTCCTGGCTGTGTTCACCCAGCAGCGGCGGCGGGCGCGGGTAGACCGGTGGCGTCCTGGACATGCGGATTGGACTTGCGATCATGGGAATGCGCCTGCCGCCCGACTCGCCAAGTTCGCGCACCATATTGCGTGCCACTACCTGGGGGTCGGCAAATACCTGAGAAAAATTGTTGATCGGGCTGCCGGGTACACCCGCGGCGTCGAGCAGCGACTGGCACTGCTGCATCGTTCGCTGTGCCATGGCCTTCGAAATTATCGGGTCCAGCGCATCGACATTCGTGAGTCTTGCCTCATTGCGGCTG
>JANNGR010000322.1:0-5410 GCA_031403955.1 Betaproteobacteria bacterium | reverse complement strand
ACGTGGCACGCACCGCGTCCAGGTTGGCGCGCATGCGTTGTGCGTCGACTTTGAGATTGGGTAACACACCGGCCAGCGCGCGTGCGCTGCCATGCGCCGACATCACCAGCGCAGGCCATTCGGCCAGTTCGGCCTGCCAGGCGCCCAGCGCCCGTTCATGCTCCTGCGGCATGGCAGCCAGCAGCGCGGCGACACGTTGTGGCGCGCGTTGCGCCGCCGCAATCGCCACCATGCAGGCAACCGGGTTGTGTTTGTGCGGCATGTTGGACGGCCCGCCGCGGCCCGGCTCGGCGGGTTCGGCCACCTCGGCTACTTCGAACTGGCTCATCAGCGCAATGTCTTTGGCAATCTTGCCCAGACTGCCGGTCAACAAACCGAGTTCGCAGCCCAGCGCCACCCATTCATCACGCTGGGTGTGCCATGAAGAAACCGGCCGGCCGAGTGCGAGGTCTTGCGCCATCAAGGTAGTGATCTGCTCGCCTTTGCCGTTCATGCTCGCCAGGGTTCCCACGGCCCCGCCCAGTTGCAGCTTCAAGGCCTTGGGCGCTGCGTTGCGCAAGCGCGCCAGGCTGCGCACCAGCGGCGCGGCCCAACCGACACATTTGAAACCGAAGCTGGTAACCGAGGCCGGTTGCGTCAAAGTGCGCGCCAGTATCGGCGTGTGTGCATGACGCTGCGCCAAAACATGCAGCGCCTGCACCGACTTTGCTACGTCGGCAAGAATCAGGTCCAGCGCGTCGTGTGTCACCAGCGCCATGGCGGTATCGATTGCGTCCTGGCTGGTGCAGCCACGGTGTACGTGCGCCACCGCGGCCGGGTTGAACAACCCCACGATTTCTTTCAGGCTCTCAACCAGCGGGATCGCCAGGCTTCCGGAGCGCGAACTCTCGCGCACGATTTTGGCCACGTCGAACAGATCGACCTTGCAGGTGCCGATGATGGATTGCGCGGCCGATTCAGGTATCAGGCCAACCGCCGCCTGGGCGCGCGCCAGCGACGCCTCGAAACGCAACATGGCGTCTACAAAGGAGCGCTCGCCAAACGCCTGCAGCACCTCGGGCGTGGAGAGAAAACCTTCAAATATGCTGCTCACACGGGTCTAGCGTTTCAGCCGCATCTGATTGGGCAACGGCACCGAGCGGCGCAACACGCTCTCCCCCAGCCACAACGCCGACTGGCGTGCCCGCCTGGCCACCGTGGCAAGCGGCATTTGCTGGTAATCGTCGTTGAACACTTCGAAGCTGTAGTCACCCCGGTAACCGAGCTGGTGCAGTTTGAGCGTCAGCGCGGCCAGCGCCTGGCTGTGTACGCCCTCGCCCGGAAAAACACGGAAATGGCGCGCGGTGGCGATACGTTCTTCGACCGACTTGATCTCATTCCACATGAAGTCGGCCAGTTGCACCAGGAAAATCTTGTCCGGGTCGAGCAGCTCCAGGTCGTCCATCGGCGTGTTGGTGGCAATCATGTGGAACGAATCGAATCCCAGGCCCAGGTTGGGCATGTCGGCCCTTGACACCAGCTCCCAGGCCTGCGCGAACTCGTTCACCGTGCGGCCCCACGACAGGGCTTCGTACGCCACCTTGATGTTCATCGGTAACGCCAGCATCGCCAGTTTGCGCAGATCGCGCACCAGCGCCAGTGTGTCACCGGTGGCGTGTACCGATGTGCTGGAGCAGGCCAGCAGCAAATGGCAGTCGAGTGCATGGCACATCTCCAACATCGACTTCGCGATGTCGATCTTGTACTCGTGCAGGTGCCCGCTCAGCCCCTCGAAGTCGCGCAACACCTGGAAACCGGTGACGCGCAACCCGCTGGCCTTGACCGCGGCAACCGCTGCCTCCCAGCCGTTTTCGTGCCCTACCAGGTCGCGCGCCGCGAGCATGACCTGGGTGAATCCGGCCGCACGGATCGCATCGAGTTTGGCCTGCAGCGGACCGGCCAGCGAGATGGTGTCCATGCCGAAGTCGTCGATGTTGCCTTCAAACTGGCTCATGGCTGGCTCCGGACGGCGCCGCGTTCGCCATGCACCAGCTCGAACATCACGCTGCCCATCACGGTGCGGGTCAAGGCGCCGCGGTCGTCGAGCTGCGCGCCTTTCGAGGCGACAAACTCAACGCCACGCTGGCGCAGCAAAGCCACCGTCGCTGGAACATCCTTTGTGCCCAGGCCCAAACGCTGCAGGCACTCGTCGTCTTCGACATCCAGCACGCCGGGCTCCGGTTCGATCAACTGCAGGTAGAAACTCTCACACGGGCTGCGCAATATGCGTCCCTTGGGCATGATGCCAAAACGTTGCTCGGGCGCCAGCGCGGAAAAGCCGAACAGCGCCGAATAGAACTCGGTCCAGTCCTCGGTGCGGTCGTTGCCGATGTATTGCACGACACCGAAAAAATGCATGCCGGCGAGTGCTGGCGGATGCTGGTCGACGCTCGGAATCGGTATGAAATCGACGTCGTAGATCGAGAACTCCTTGTGCCGGTCGACAAAATAAATCCGGCTGCTTCCCACGCCATGCACGGCCGGAATGTTCAGCTCCATCACCTCGACGCGGGCCGGCACGGCCCAGGCTCCGCGCTCCAGCGCCCGGCCATAAGCGGCCGCGGCGTCGCGCACGCGCAAGGCGATGGCCGCGATCACCGGAGTTTCGGTCAGCGCCGAACCGCTGCTGTGCGCGTTGACGATTAGGTTTATCTCTCCCTGCCGGTACAACAACACCTCGCGCGAGCGGTGCCGCGACACCGGCCGAAAACCCATCTTCTCCAGCACCTGGCCCAGCGCCTGCGGCTTGGAGGTAGCATATTCGATGAACTCCACGCCTTCCAGCCCGAGCGGGTTGGCGTCTTCGACAATCGCCTCGCGGTCAATCGCGCTGCCCGCGCCGGGTGGGTTTGCTGTGGTCATGGCATTTACTCCGTAATGGATTGGTCTCGATCAGACCGCGGCCGGCGCCGCATGCGCGCCGCCCAGGAACAGACGCTCGATATTCGGGTCGGCGAGCAATTCGCTGGCCGGCTTGTGCAGCACCAGCCGGCCCGACTCGAGCGCAATCGCGTCGTCCGATATCTTGAGCGCGCTCTTGACGTTTTGTTCCACCATCAGCACCGTGGTGCCCTGGCTGGCCAGCTTCTGCAACAAACGAAATACATCCTGCACCACCATGGGCGACAAGCCGATGGAAGGTTCGTCGATCAGCAGAACCTTGGGGCGCAACAACAACGCGCGGCCAATCTCGAGCTGCTTTTGCTCGCCGCCCGACAACGCCGAGGCCTGGCTGTGGATGCGCTCTTTTACTCGCGGAAAAAACTCCAGCACTTCAGGAATACGCTCGTGCGTGGTTTTCATGCCCAGCGTGATGCCACCGAGCTCCATGTTCTGGTACACCGTTAGCTGGCCGAACAGGTTGCGGCCCTGCGGCACAAAAGCGATGCCTTTGGCGAGCAACTCCTTCTGGGTCGCGCCTCCCACGTCCACGCCATCCAGCAGCACCCGGCCCTGGCGCGGCTTGAGCAGGCCGAACAGGGTCTTCAGCACGGTCGACTTGCCGGCCCCATTGGGCCCGAGCAGCAGCGTGATGGTCCCTTTCTGGACCTTGAACGACAGGTTGTTCAGGATCATGAAATCCTTGTATCCGGCCACTACGTTGTCGAATTCGATACACGGTTGCTTGGCCATGTCAATTCCCCAGATAGGCGTCCAACACCTGCTTGTTGCCGCGTATCTCCCCCGGCGTGCCGATCGCCATTACCTGGCCTTCGACCATCACCATGATGCGGTGACACAGGTCCATCACGAAGTCCATGTTGTGTTCGATCACCACGAAGCTGCACGGTTTGACGCCGTGACCGCGTTTCTGGTTCAACTCCTTTAGCAGCGTCGAGATACCACCCACCAGGCTCGGGTTGACACCGGCGCAGGGTTCGTCGAGCAGCACCAGCGCCGGTTCACTCATGAAGGCCATCGCGATATCGACCAGCTTTTGCTGGCCATAACTCAGGGTGCCGGCCAGTTTGTCGGCCACATGTCGGATGCGAAACTGGTCTATCAGCGCATCGGCCTTGTCGCCCAGACCGGAGTCGCCAGGCGCGAACATGCGTCCCAACATCGACCCGGAGTGTTCCTGCGCCGCCACCAGCAGGTTGTCGCGCACCGTCATCTTGCCAAACACCTGCAGCGTCTGGAAGGTACGCCCGACACCGAGCCGGTTTAGCTCCAGCGGCCCGGCATGCGTCACGTCGCG
Organism: Betaproteobacteria bacterium; assembly: GCA_031403955.1. Taxonomy (GTDB): domain Bacteria; phylum Pseudomonadota; class Gammaproteobacteria; order Burkholderiales; family Burkholderiaceae_C; genus CAISIP01. The sequence continues at coordinate 1,173 of JANNGR010000322.1, read as the reverse complement.
CCCGTTGAGTGTTATCGTGCCGCCGTCGGGCTTTATCTGCCCCAGCACGCTGTTGAACATCGTCGTCTTGCCCGAGCCGTTAGGCCCGATCACGCCGAATATCTCTCCCGGCATGACCTCGAACGACACGCCACCAACGGCCTGGATCGCGCCGTAGGCTTTCTTGAGGTTGTCAACCTTCAGAACAGGCTGGTTCATGGTTGGACCCCCACACTCGTAGCGGCCGCGGCGCGCGCGGCGTTGGCTTCCCGTGCCTGGCGTTTGGCCTTGATGCGGTCCGGAATACTCAGCAGCCCGTCGGGCAGCCAGATCATCAGCAGGATCACCGCGGCGCCAAACACAAACAGGTACCAGGCCTGCGCAAACCGCAGCCACTCGGGCAGGATCACACCGACCGCGGCGCCCAGCATCGGGCCAAAGAAATAACCCGGGCCGCCAACCACGACCATCAGGTACATCATGATCGACGCACCCACCGCGAACGGCGCCGGCTCGATGAACTGCACCAGAGAAGCGAACAGGGCGCCGGCGATGCCCGCATACACCGCGCCGATCGCAAAACTCAGCAGCGTGTAGCTGCGCGTGTCGATACCCAGGCTTTCAGCCCGGATCGGGTTGTCGCGCAGCGCGGTGAAGGCCTTGCCCCAGGGGCTGCGCAACAGGCCCCATAACAAGGCTCCCAGCAGCACCGTCACGCCAAGCGCAAAGTAGTAATAGGCCAGGTTGCCCTCCAGGCTGAAACCGAGCAGTTGCGGCCGCGCAATGTTGTTGATGCCGAAGGTGCCACCGGTAAGCCATTCCTCGTTGCGCATCACGAGCCAGATCGCGGTATTGAAACCCAGCGTGGCAAACGCCAGGTAGATGGTCTGCACCCGCAGTGCCGGAAAGCCCAGGATGATGCCCACCACGAAGCAGATCAGCGCCGCCGCCGGCAAGCCGATCCAGAAGCTCAATCCGGCTTTCATCAGGATCGCCACCGTATAGGCGCCAATGCCGAAGAAAGCCGCATGCCCGAGCGACTTCTGCCCGGCGTAACCGACGGTCAGGTTCAGGCCCATGGTGGCGATGATGAACACCAGCCAGTAGGTCAGCAGGTAAGGTCTTCCGCTCTGATCTTCCGCTCCCGCACGCGTTCGAAGAGATGCTCCCGCAGCGCCGGCGGCAGGTCCGTCC
>JANNGR010000321.1:0-11503 GCA_031403955.1 Betaproteobacteria bacterium | reverse complement strand
TGCGTCCCCCTGTCAACGCTTCGCGCCGCATCTCGCGATGCAGCACGCATGACTCGGGGCCAACATGAATCGCTACTTCTTTGTTGTCAGGGACTTGCACCCGTTACTCCATGCCGGTTTTGCCGGCGCACTCAGGATAGTCGACGCCGGCCACCAGCACCAATCTGGACCGTTGCTCTCACAAAACGTTGGTTGATCACCTAAGTTGAAACGGCTGAATTCGTCTGCCGAGGAAAGCAGTTCGCCGGGTTCTAAGAAGCCCGCCCGGCGTTAAACTGTGGTTTGGAAGCTTGGCCGAGCGGTTTAAGGCACCGGTCTTGAAAACCGGCGATGTTTTACGACATCCGTGAGTTCGAATCTCACAGCTTCCGCCGACAACGAATTCAAGTTGTTGAATTTATTGAACATTGTTTTTTTGTTCAACAGCCCACGCGGCTGCCTTGAACGCGACGTCGTTCGACTCGACCGAGTTCGGCTTTGCCAGAAGCTCATCGTGGGTCATGGTCAAGTTCAGGTGCTGGGCGGGCTCTGCATGTGTCGCCATGAGTGTCGTGGAAATACAGCTTGGGGGTCTTGACCAGTCGTTTGCCAAAGTTCTGGTGGTGCGGCTGGAGCAGAAACACGACGTAGCCGGCGTCCAGCACCGACAGCCAGGCGCCAATCGTCTTGTGTGACACACCGCAGTCATTGGCCAGGCTCGACATATTAAGCAACTGTCCGCAGCGGGCGGCGCACATTTTCAGGAATCTTTGAAACAGGCTCGGGTTTTGCACCTCTATGATCTGGCGCACGTCGCGTTCGACATGGGCCATCATGTAGTTGGCAAACCATTGCTCCGGCGCCAGAGCAGGTCGTCCAGGCTGCCTACCGCCTTGTGGTAGTCCTGCAACTCCTGCAGTGCAAAGGGCAGCAACTGAATCAGACCCACGCGGCCGGCCAAGGTCTGTGTAATGTTGGACAGCAGGCCGAATTGCCATGAACCGGTCAGGACAAACTGGCCCATGCGCAGATTCGTATCGACGCGGGTTTGCAGATACGAAAACAACACCGGGCAGCGCTGCGCCTCGTCCAGAATAGCTCCAGCCGGATACCGGGACAAAAATCCACGCGGGTCTTCCTCGGCCAAGGCTCGGGTCTCCGGGGCTTCCAGCGACACGTAGGGCTGGTCGGGGAAGGTGCTTCTTGCCAGTGTCGTCTTGCCGGATTGACGCGGACCCGTGATGGCCAGAATCGGATAACCTTTGGCGAGCTGCAGAAGAGCGGATTCGGCTTGGCGGGGGACCATTCTTACAAGATGGCAATGTGATTTCCAAATTGTAAAAACAATCGTTCCGGCTGATGCTCAGTCGACGATGGCACGGTCCGATCTCAAGAACTTGCCACCATTGTTGTAATCGATCAAGCTTCCGTCAATGCCAGTCCTCGTCACATTTGCGGGCGCCGGGGGTGCGATACTTTGCTTGGAAAGCGGTTGAATTTCCTGTCCGTACGCAACAAAGGGGGCACGATGAAAATCGGCAAAGCGCTGGTCGTCGACGATTCCAAGGTGGTGCAGTTCAAACTGAAGCGCATGCTCGAAGCGCGTGGCATGGGAGTCGACACGGCGGGTTCCGGGCAAGAAGCGCTCGACTTCCTGCAAAGCCACGCGCCGGATGTCATCTTCATGGATTGCGTGATGCAGGGCCTGGACGGTTACGAGGTCACTGGCACCATCAAGGCCAATCCACGCACAGCAGCAATTCCGGTGATCATGTGCACCGGAAACGACACACCTGAGGATCGGGAGCGCGCGCGCGAAATCGGCGCAAGCGGCTTTGTTCTGAAGCCGTTCGATGACGCGATGCTGGACGCCGTGCTGGCGAACCTGCAGAAAAGCACCGCAAGCGCGGTTCCGTCCGCCGCCCCGACCACCGTCGCGCCGGCGGATGTTGTCCGCCCACCGGTAACGGTCGTCGGACCGGTACCGAGCCCAGCTATCGCAGTCTCCGCGCCCGCGATGGTCGCGGACACCGCCCAGGTCGCAGGGCGCGTCGCGCAGGAAGTGACGGAGAGACTGGTACGTGAAGCGATGGTCACCCTGTCCGCAGCATCCGAGCGGGTGTCGCGCGATGTTGCGCAGGAAGCGGCGAAGATCGCCGCGCGAGAATATGTTCAGGTGGCCATGGACGAGGCGCAGGCCGCGCGCCGCTCGGAAGTGATGGTCGCCGAAGACAAGCTGCGCGAGGTACTGGCCACCGTCCGTGCGACGGCCGAGCGCGTCGCGCGGCAAACGATGGAGTCGGCACGCGCCGATCTGAATGACAACGCCGTGATAGCGGCACAAGCCGCGGCGCGATCCGTGGCCGAGCAGTTGGTTCACGACCTGCTCGGCGCCGCCCATGAAAACGAAACTGCTTTGCGCGCCGATGTGCAGCAGGCTGCCGTGGCCATCGCGGAGCGGGTCACCCGCGAGATGGCGCAGCCGGGCGTCGACGCGGCCGAAGCAAGGCTCCAGGAGGCGCTGTCCACGGTGCATGTGTCGGCCGAGCGCGTCGCACGCGAAACGCTGGAGGCGGCCAGATCGGCACTGGAGGAAGCGTCGCGGGAAGTTCTGGTCGCCGCACGCGCCGATCTGCTGGACCGCACCCAGGTTGCGGCCGAAGCCGCCGAGACGGCGCGCCAATCGGCGGCGATGGCCACGCAAGAGAAACTTGAGCAGACGCTGGCCAGCGTTCCGGCGACGGCCGAACGCGTCGCACGCGAAACGCTGGAGGCGGCCAGATCGGCGCTGGAGGAAGCGTCGCGGGAAGTTCTGGTCGCCGCACGCGCCGATCTGCTGGACCGCACCCAGGTTGCGGCCGAAGCGGCTGCGAAGCCGGCTGCGGAAACGGCCGCGCGCGCAGTGACCGAGCAGGTCGCGCGCCAGGTGGTTCAGCAAGCCGTCGACGCCGCCGAGGCCGTGCGCCAATCGGCGGCAATGGCCGCGCAAGAGCAACTTGAGCAGACGCTGGCCGGAGTTCCGGCGCTAGCCGAACGGGTCGCACGCGAAACGCTGGACTCGGCCAGATCGGCGTTGGAAGAAGCGTCGCGGGAAGTTCTGGACGCGGCACGCGCCGATCTGCTGGACCGCACCCAAGTTGCGGCCGAAGCCGCTGCGAAGCCGGCCGCGGAAACGGCCGCGCGCGCAGTGGCCGAGCAGATCGCGCTCCAGATGATTCAGCAGGCCGTCGACGCCGCCGAGGCGGCGCGCGAATCGGCGGCGATAGCCGCCCAAGAGAAACTTGAGCAGACGCTGGCCGGCGTTCCGGCGATAGTCGAGCGGGTCGCACGCGAATCGCTGGATCTGGCCCGCGCCGTGATGGAAGATGCGTCACGCGAGGCTTTGGCGTCGGTGCGTGCCGCGGCTGCGGCGCGCGTAGTGGCCGAGGATCTCGCGCGCGCCGCGCTCGCGGCTGCCCATGACGAGCAAGTCGCCTGGCGCAACCGGATCGAAGAGCGCGCCATTGCCGTCGCGCAACAGGTCGGCCGCGACCTGGTCAAGGTCGCGTTCGAAGCCGCGCAGACCGGTCGGCAAGTTGCACAGGGCGAAGAAGCCGTGCAACAACCGGCCAAACCGACGCTAGCCGGCGCGAGCGGCGTGACGGCGCCGGCGCGGTCCGTACCCGAGTCGCGTCCACCGGTCTGGTTCTCGCGACCGGTGTTGCTGCCGTGGCTCGCCGGTCTGACGTTGGCCGTGTTGTACCTTGTGGTCAAGAGTTTTTCATGAACACGCAGGGCTGTTTATCCAAAAAAACACCAGGCACCGAGCCACTTGATGGTCCCTCACGACGGATTGGCATTGCTCTGGTAGCCCACACCCCGATCGCCTGGGCTGTTTCAACTGCCGCGTGCCATATTCTGGGCGAGGAGCAACCGGACTTGTTGCCAATCGACGTTGCCGCAGACAGAGACCGGCACGTATTGGTGCACCAAGTGATGCGTTGGGTTGAACAACAGGGCTTGGAAGCCTTGCTGCTGCTGACAGACATGGGCGGTGGGTCGCCGTTCTTTGTAGCGGGGAAAGTGGGGCAGGTTTTGCGCGCTCGGCCACGCATCGTGACCGGATTGAACCTGCCAATGCTGCTGAAGGTGCTGACTACCCGCCGACTGCTACAGGTCCGCGCGGAACGTTCAATCCGGTGGCGACTTGCCGTTTTGGGCGCCGAGCGCGTCGTCAATCTGTTTTGCGGCCAGCAGCAATGCGTCCCGGACCTTCTGGGCAACCGGAATATGGTCCCGGTCAATCGATCCGTCTACGCCGCGGCAGTCCTGAATGAATCTGGCCACCACATCCTTGAGCGAGGTTTTGGCGGCGATCTCAGGGTTACCGAGGTACTGCCATTCCGATTCATCGTCCGGGTCGCGGGCGACGTAGATTTGCCCGGCGTCAAGCACCGGCTCTTGCGCGCCGGCGTCTCCCGCGGACCCTGCAGGGCGGCGCGCTAGCGGAAAAAATATGTGCATGTGTCATTCCTCCCCTGGGTGATAAACATTGCCTATTCGGGTGCCACGGTGAACAATTCCTGCGCTTTTGCGACGCCGCGCAGGTCGTGGCGTCCCACACTGCGCAATGGCCGGCGAACCAGGCGCGCGAAGTCGGCCGACAGCAGTAACGGCACACCGATTTCCTTGGTCATGGCCTGGATGCGCGCGGTCATGTTCACCGCCGGCCCCACCACGTTGAACGCGAGCCGGTCGGGCGAACCGACGTTGGCATGCACCACGCTGCCCAGATGCAAGCCGAGCCCGAACTCGATCAACGGCAACCCCGAGCGGCGGCGCCGATGGTTGACAACCGCGATCGAGTCAAATGCGTCCACAGCGGCGTCCAGCGCCGCCTCACAGACCCGCGTTTCGTCGGCGGGATTGCCGATCTCGAACACGATCAGACAGGCGTCGCCGATGAACTGCAGGATTTCGCCGCCACGCGACGCCGCTGCGGCCGCGCAATATTCAAAGTATTCGTTGAGCAGCAGCAACAACTGATCGGTGGGCAGTGATTCGCTCAAGGCGGTAAATCCGCGCAGGTCGGAATACCAGAACGCAGCCTCGATTTTTTCGCCGTCCCCGCGCTTTACCTGCCCCTGCAATATGCGTTCACTGATGCGGTGGCCGACGAAGGTGTCGAGCAAGCCCAGCGTGGTGCGCCGCGCCGTGATGATTTCGAACAACGGCGCAAACAGATTGGCCAGGGCATCGAAACGCGCCAGATCATGGTCGCTGAAACCACTCGGCGCGGCGGTGGCAATGGTGATCGCGCTGAAGTTGCCCGACCCAAACACCATCGGCAGCGCAACATAGTCCGTCATGCCCTCGGAACGTACTTCGCGCAACAACTCGTGCTCGTCGTCTCCGGCACCGCTGTCGAGCCGCTGGCGAAACATCTTGCCTTGCTCGCGCACATACTGCATCGGGCTACCCAGGTAAGCGTCGGTTTGCTGCACGCCGTGGCGGCCGGCCCACAGCTTCACTCCGGCCGCACGGCTCCACATCAATCCCCAGGCAAGCAGTTGTGGGTGCAAGGTGCCGCTGGAGATCCGGAACCGGTCTATGTGGGCACCGGCGGCATTCAGCCGTTCCATCAGAGCACTCACCAATGCTGCCGGGTCCCGGATCAGGCGGGCTTCGGTCAGTAACCAGACGCCGACCGGCTCCAGCGACCAGCCTTCAGCCGGCCCGAACAGCGTGTCGTACGTGGACGCTCGGGCGCCCTCTGACGGTTCAACGGCTTGGGTTATTTTCGATGCGTCCATGTCAACTCCACTGTAACGCCGTGCGCGGCCGGCATTCGAGACAACCGTTCATGCCGGCTGCGGCAGGAACAGCGCCTGCAAGTCGTTCAGGAAATCGAATCCGCGCGCGGTCGGTCTGACGCCAGACAGGTCGCGTTCGATCAAACCCTTGTGCTCGGCCTCCAATAAGCCCTTCTCGATCGCCGTCATGGACAGGCCGGTGCGCTGCGTGTAATGCGCCAGCGTGAAGCCGTCCTTCAAGCGCAGCGCATTGAGCATGAACTCAAACGGCAAATCGGCGCGGGTTACTTCCTGGCTGCTGGCCACGCAGTCGGCTGCCAACGCCTTTTCCATATACAGCCTGGGATCGCGGTGGCGCACCTGGCGCACGATCCGGTGCGCAAAACTGAGCTTGCTGTGCGCCCCGGCGCCGATGCCAAGGTAGTCGCCAAACTGCCAGTAATTCAGGTTGTGCCAGCAGCGGTGGCCGGGCCTGGCATAAGCCGACACTTCGTAACGATCCAGCCCGCCGGCTTGCGTCATTTCAGTGACCAGGTCCAGCATGTCGTAGGCGGTGTCCTGATCGGGCAAGTGTGGCGGGAACTTCGCGAAATAGGTGTTCGGCTCGATCGTCAGGTGGTAGATCGAGATATGCGGGCTGTGCAGAGACAACGCGGTAGCCATGTCCTGGCGTAGCTCGGCCAGGGTCTGGCCTGGCAGCGCGTACATCAGATCCAGGTTGAAAGTGTCAAAAGCCTGCGCCGCCTCGTGCACGGCCGCCAGGGCCTGAGCGCTGTCGTGCACCCGGCCGAGCGCCTTCAGGTGGGCGTCGTTGAAGCTCTGCACCCCCACCGACAGTCGGGTGACGCCGGCGCTGCGAAACGCGCGAAACCGGTCACGCTCGAAGGTGCCGGGGTTGGCTTCAAGGGTGATCTCACAGTCTGGCGCCAAACGCAGGCGGGCGCGGATATCAGCCAGCAGCCGGTCAATCGCCTGGGGCGAAAACAGGCTGGGAGTGCCCCCGCCGATGAAAATGCTGTACACCGTTCGCCCCCACACCAGTTCCAGGGCCGCCTCCAGATCGGCCACCAGCGCGTCCAGGTAACGTTGTTCCGGTAATTGCGGCGTGCTCAATTGGTGCGAATTGAAGTCGCAGTACGGGCATTTTTTTAGGCACCACGGCAGGTGCACATACAGCGACAACGGCGGCAGCGCGCTGAGTTGCAGGCTGCCAGGGCGCAGGTAATGTGTCACATCGGGCAGGGCCATGGTTCAGACCCAGCGCTCGCGGATCATCTCGAGCATCAGACGCGCGGCGCGACCGCGATGGCTGTTGGCGTTTTTGACGGCCACCGGCAATTGGGCAAAGGTCTGACCAAACTCCGGTATCCACATCACCGGGTCAAATCCGAATCCGTGGCTACCGATGGGTTCACGGGTAATTTCACCGACCGCCCGGCCGACCGCGATCAGTGGTTCGGGGTCATCCGCGCTGCGCAACGCAACCAGCGTAGTCACCAGCGCGGCACGCCGGTTGTCCACCCCGCGCATCTGCTCCAGCAGGGCGCGCAGGTTGTTGGCATCGCTGCTGGCATAACCGAAGCGGGTGGCATAAGACGCCGTGTCCACGCCCGGCTGCCCGCCAAAGGCATCCACACACAAGCCCGCGTCGTCAGCCAGCGCCGGCAGCCCGCTTGCGGTTGCGGCATGGCGTGCCTTGACCAGTGCGTTCTCGACAAATGTGCGATGCGGCTCATCCGCTTCGGGAATGCCGAGCGTGGCCTGGCAAATCAGCTCGAACCCGAGCGGCTCCAGCATGACCTGCAGTTCGTCCAGTTTGCCGCGGTTGTTGGACGCCAACACCAATTTGGGCTTCACGGCAGGCTCCGGCTCCCAGTCAACCGGCAGCGGCCTGTGACGCGGCCAGGCACTGCCGTTGCATAACCATCAGCTCACCGATGCCCTTTTCGGCCAGCACCAGCAGCGCATCCATCTCAAGGCGGGAGAAGGCGGCACCCTCGGCCGTGCCCTGTACCTCGACAAAATGGCCAGCACCGGTCATCACCACGTTCATGTCGGTATCACATGCCACGTCTTCGGTGTATTCCAGATCCAGCAAAGGAGTTCCCTGCACGATTCCGACTGAAATTGCTGCCACCGCGGCAACCATGGGCGACGCCACCAGTTTGCCGCCAGCAAGCAATTTGTTGACCGCATCATGGGCGGCCACGTAAGCACCGGTGATGCTTGCCGTGCGTGTACCACCATCGGCCTGCAGCACGTCGCAATCGATCTGTATCGTCCTCTCCCCGAGCGCGCGAAGGTCGAACACCGCGCGCAACGAGCGCCCGATCAGGCGCTGTATTTCCTGCGTGCGTCCGCTTTGTTTGCCACGCGCGGCTTCGCGCTCGCCGCGGGTGTGGGTAGCGCGCGGCAACATGCCATATTCGGCCGTCACCCAGCCTTCACCACTGCCGCGTTTGTGGCCAGGCACCTTTTCCTCCACCGATGCAGTGCATAAGACTTTGGTCGCGCCGAACTCCACCAGCACCGAACCCTCGGCATAAACGGTGTAGCCACGTGTCAGGCGGACCGGCCGCATTTGATCAGCGGCGCGCCCGCCGCTGCGTTGGTAGTGATTCACCTTTGGGTACCTGGGAATTGGTGGACCAGCCACCAGGAAGAATTAGCGTCGTTTGGCGGCAGAGCGCTTGATGGCTTCGTTGATCTCGGCAATCGAGCGTTCGATCGCTGCATCGTCAAGGTCATCGTTGCTGGAGTCCAGGCCACCGGACTGAACCGTGCTGGCAAACACACCCTCATGGATGTGGTCGGTCGAGATGCTGCCTTTGGTGCTTTCGAAGTCGTCCGGGGTTTCCCATTCCAGCGCGATGGCGGTCACATTGTCACTGGTGGCACCGGCTGTTTGCAACGCGCTCTCCACCAGATCGGGCACCGCCTTGCCAACTGGCTTGGAACTGAGCTGTCGCACGATATCTTCGTCTGCCAGGCTACCCCACAGACCGTCCGAGCAAAGCAGGATCTTGTCGCCCTGCTGCAGCAAAATCGGACCGGTGATGTCAAAAACCGGTTTGGTGGGCGAGCCCAGGCAGGTGAACAAAATATTGCGGTTGAGGCGCTCGGCCGCGCGCGCCCTTGATTGGCTGAGCGGTGGCTGTTCCATGTAGGAATGGTCGCGCGTGCGTGTTACCAGCCGCCCGCCACGCACCAGGTACAGGCGGGAATCACCACAATGCACCCAGCTCGCGCTGCCGTTTTGAACCACCGCCGCCACTACCGTGGTTCGCGGCGTATCCAGCATGCCTCGTTCAATCGCGTACTTGATGATCTGGCGATGCGCCGCCATGATGGCCAGGTTCAGAAAAGCGGTGACGTCATGGATCTCCGGGTTGGCCTGCTTCTGGTACAACGCCGACATGGCTTGCAGTGTCAACTGGGCCGCAACCTCGCCCTGCGGATGCCCGCCCATTCCGTCGGCCAGCAGCAGGATGCCCGAGCTACGCGTATAGCTGTAGCCCATTCGGTCTTCGTTCAGTTGCCGACCGCCCTTGCGACTGACCTGAAAGACGGAGAACTTCATTTTGGCTTGACCACCGAGCTGGCGAGGGTCTTGGAGTTTTTCTTGGTATCGGTCACCATGGTGTCAAACTGCAAGCGCACTTTTTCGGCAACGGAAAGTTTGGTGTAGCGCCGCTCACCCTCGCGACTGAGCTCCTTCTGCAAAGCAAACACCGACTGCGGACGTGACAACGGATCGAGCGCCATGCACCACTCAACCACCTCGATCAGGTTGTCCGAATAGACACCCCGCAAGCGGGTCAAAGCGGTCGCAATACGGTCTTTTTCGAGCCGCTGTGGCGCCTCGTTGGGTGGATAACCCTGCATACAGGCATAAATGCAGGCGCCAATCGCGTAAATGTCGGTCCATGGGCCCATCGACGAGTCGCGCCGGTACATTTCGGGCGCCGCAAAACCGGGCGTGTACATGGGGCGAATGAAGTTTCCCTCTTTGCTCAGTACCTCACGTGCCGCGCCAAAATCGATCAGCACCGACTTGTTGTCATCGGTAATGAATATATTGGCCGGCTTGATGTCCAGATGCAGCATCTTGTGCTGGTGAACGATGCGCAGGCCGCGCAGAATCTCGTCGAACAGGGAACGGATGGTGGATTCGCGAAACACCTTTTGCTGCTTCTGGTCACGCGCGGTAATTATGAAGTCCTGCAATGCAGCGCCTTCGAGGTAATTCATCACCATGTAAACCGTTTCGTTCTCACGAAAGAAGTTCATCACGCTGACAACCGAAGGGTGTGAAATCTGCGCCAACGAGCGGCCTTCTTCAAAGAAACTCTTCAGCCCGAGCCGGTACAACGAGAGTTTTTCCGGCGGCACGGTTGGCGCCAATTCACCCGGTGAACGCGAAGCCAACGACGAAGGCAAATACTCCTTGACGGCTACCTGCAGCCCTTCAGGATCCAGAGCCAGGTACACCAGGCCGAAGCCACCAGCCGCTACTTTGCGGATAATCCGGTATCCGCCAATCATGGTATCCGACGGCAGCGCAGCGGGTTTGACCTTTGACATACGTTAGAGATTAGTTGCGGCCAGCATCCGGTCCGGTTGCGCCCGGTAACGCCGGGAAACGTTCCCATATATTAGAAGTGACGCCATGCCAGTTTACAGTATGACCGGGTACGCAGCGGTCCAGACCAGCGGCACCAATGCCACTGCGCCGGGCGAATCAAGAGGCGGTTCCGGCAGCGGCCTGGGGCTGGAAATCCGGTCCGTCAACAGCCGGTTTCTGGACCTTTCCTTCAAGTTGCCAGAGGAGCTGCGTCAATTCGAACCGGTGTTGCGCGACATATTGGGTGGCCAGCTCAAACGCGGAAAAGTCGAGGTCCGCGTGTCGATCGAGGCCGCCACCGGCGGCGCGGTGGTGGAACCCTCGGCACGGCTGCTGCAACGACTCAATGCGGTCCAGGATACCGCCCGCACCTGGCTCGCCGACGTCCAGCCCTTGAGCATCGCCGATGTGTTGCGCCTTGCAGCGACCGAACAGGTCAGCGCCCGTGACTGGAGCGTGGAAGTGGCGCCGCTGGCCGAAAAAGCACTTCAGGAGCTGCTTTCCGCCCGTAAGCGCGAGGGCGCGCGCCTGGCGGCCACACTGATGGTGAAAATCGGCGAAATACGACAACTCGCGCAACAGGCGTTGCCGCTGGTTCCACAACTCGTTGCGCAACAGCGCCAGCGCTTTATCGAGCGCTGGAAAGAAGCCATGTCCGCGGCCCAGGGCCCGGTGGTGCCCGAAGCGGTGCAAGACCGCGCGCTGGCCGAAGCCACGGCGTTTGCGATGCGGATCGACGTGGCGGAAGAAATCACCCGCCTGGACTCACACCTCGACGAACTGGAGCGGCTGATCACACGAGGCGGCGAGATCGGCAAGCGGCTTGACTTCCTGATCCAGGAGTTGCACCGCGAAGCCAACACCATGGGTTCCAAATCCGCCGCGCTGCCGTTGACCCACATCGCGGTCGACATGAAGGTGTTGATTGAGCAAATGCGTGAACAGGTGCAAAACATAGAGTAGGGTTTCAGGGGGTCTCTTACCACCCCGAAACGCCCTTCTAAGTCATTGATTTACATTGGAAAGTTGTCTCAAGGGGTAGCAGGTAGTCTCAACGCAGCGCACGATGTGTGTGGGGTTTTCTGTGGGGTTTTTTGTGGGGTTTCTG
>JANNGR010000320.1:0-4182 GCA_031403955.1 Betaproteobacteria bacterium | reverse complement strand
TCCACAACCGACACTTCCTCGACGAGCGACTCGAGTCGGAGCTGAGCTACGCCAAGCGGCACGCGACTGCGCTCTCGGTGCTCTTCATCGACGCAGATCACTTCAAGAAGACCACCGGGCGAAAACGCTCGATGCTTTGCGCGATGGAGCAATTTATGTTGCGCTGGCTGAATGCTTCGCTGGCGGCGCCAAATACGACTATCTCATCGGGCCAGAACTCCCGGCCGGCCGAGATCGCGGCTTCAAACCCCTGCAGGTTGGGCGTCAGCACCGAATACCGGACACCCGGCTGGCGCCGGATGCCGGCCATCACCTGCGTGTTGTCGGCCATTTGCGGCACCCATTTCGGACTCACGAAACTGGTGACTTCGATTTCTTTCAATCCGGCTTCCTGCAGCCGGTGCACCAACTCGATCTTGATATCGGCCGGAACCGTCTGCTTTTCATTTTGCAGGCCATCGCGCGGCCCGACTTCGACCAGCTTGACTCGGGTGGGAAATGCCATTGGAACTCCTGAACTGACTAATAACCGCGCTGCAGGTCAACGATGCCGGTTATGGTTTCGCCGCGCTCCAGCGCCATGATCTTGCCCGCAATCTGCGCCATGCTGTCCATCTCCAGCGTCTGGGCTGAGATGTGCGGGGTAACGTGAATTTTGGGATGGCGCCAAAACGGATGCTCCGGCGGCAAGGGCTCGGTACGAAACACATCCAGCGTTGCCCCAGCCAGATGGCCGGCGTCGACCAATGCCAACAGGTCTTCTTCCACCAACAACGCACCACGCGCTACATTGATCAGGTAACCACCCGGTTGCAGCCTGCACAGGTTGCCCTGGCACAGAATGTCGCGCGTGTCCTTGGTCAGCGGCAGCAGACACACCAGCACCCTGGTAGCGGCCAGAAACCCGGCTAGATCGGAATGCCCGGCAAAACATCGCACACCGTCGCGTTGACGCACGCTACGGCTCCAGCCGTTGACCGGAAACTCGAACTGGCGCACCGCTTGCGCAACCCGTTCGCCCAGCACGCCCAGCCCCATGATGCCAACCGGAAAATCGGCCCGGGACCGGGCCTCGCGCTGCTCCCATTGCCCCTGCCTGGCCTGCACTTCGTAGGCTTCGAACACACGAAAGTGGCGAATCAGCGCGTGGCACACATATTCGGCCATCTGCACCGCCATACCCGCATCGTCCAGGCGCACCACCAGCAGGCCCGGCGGCAAACGCAACGCGATCAAACGGTCCACCCCGGCGCCGATATTGAAAAGCGTCTTGAGTCGCGTCTGCTGGTCGACAAAGCGTTGCGGTGGCGCCCAGACCACGGCGTAATCGGCTTGCGCGGCGCCCTCGGCCCAGGACTCTATCAGGGCGTCTGGCAGACACGCGCGCAGAGCTTCGATCCACGGTGCGGGATCGGAGCCGGGAGAACACAGACTGATACGCATCATGGAACGGCGAATTTGACCGGTGTTGTCAAGGAACCAGTGTCAGCAACTCGGCGCCCTCGCTGACCTGGTCTCCCGGTGTGTACAACAGCTCGGCCACCGTGCCGTCCATCGGGGCGGCGATGGTGTGTTCCATTTTCATCGCCTCCATGACGGCCAGCGCCTGACCCTTCACTACCTTGTCGCCGCTCTTGACCGCAAACGACAACACCTTGCCCGGCATTGGCGCGGTAAGCCGGCCGCCTTCAGCCTGGCTATCGCCAGCGTGGGCCAACAGGTCGATGGCCAGAATACGCGTCGCGCCCTGGGGCGTGAAAACATGCGCCATTTCCCCCTGGCGGTAGACATGGACGGTGTGACGCTGCCCGGCAAACTGCAGGTCAATACCTTGGTCGGACTCGACGAATAACAAAACGCCCGAGCTGCCACCAACCTCCAGGTGCAACGCGCCGTCATGCAGATAGGTCAATAACGCGTCAACGGCCTGGCCGTGAAACTCGAACGCGAAGCGGCGCGCCGCCACGCCAAACGCGCGCCAGCCATCGCGCCGGCTGAAAGGGTCGGCCGCCTCCAGTTTGCGTTCATCGAGCAGGCTGCGGGCAATCGACGCGGCTACCGCCAGCGGCAGGCCTACCGGCTCCTGATTGAACAACAACGCCTGCTCCCGCGGAATCAGCGCGGTGTCGAGATTGGCCTGTGCAAACGACGGGCTGCGAACCACATAACGCAGGAATTGCAGATTGGTATTCAGGCCGACGATATGGATCTGGGCCAATGCTTCGTCAAGCCGGGCGAGTGCCTGCGCGCGGTCGTCACCATGCACGATCAGCTTGGCGACCATCGAATCGTAGTAGGGCGAAATCGCGTCGCCCGGCCGCACTCCATCGTCAATTCGTACCTTGACCGCCTGGGTGCTGCGCGTAAAACTGGTGGCCACCGGCTTGCGGTAAACCACCAGGCTGCCGGTCGCGGGCAGGAAGTTGTTGTCCGGGCTCTCGGCGCAGATACGCGCCTCTATCGCGTGGCCGGTGATGCGTAGCTGATCCTGCGATAGTGGCAGTTTCTCGCCGCACGCCACGCGCAACTGCCACTCCACCAGGTCCAGTCCGGTGATGGCTTCGGTCACCGGGTGCTCGACCTGCAATCGGGTGTTCATCTCCATGAAGAAAAACTGCATGTCGCCGCTGGCGCGCTGTTCCACAATGAACTCGACCGTGCCGGCACCGACGTAGTTGACCGCGCGTGCCGCCGCCACCGCCGCCGCGCCCATCCGGGCCCGCATCGCCTCGGTCATGCCCGGAGCCGGAGCCTCTTCCAGCACCTTCTGGTGCCGTCGCTGCACCGAGCAATCGCGCTCGAACAGGTACACATAGTTGCCGTGTGTATCGCCAAACACCTGGATCTCGATATGGCGCGGGCGCAACACGTATTTTTCGATTAATACCGCGTCGTCGCCGAAACTGTTGCTGGCTTCGCGCTTGCACGAGGCCAACGCGGCGTCAAACTCTTCGGCCTTGTCCACCGCACGCATGCCTTTGCCGCCGCCGCCGGCGCTGGCCTTTATCAACACCGGGTAACCGATCCGGGCGGCCTCGGTCTTTAGCAGCGCCGGGTCCTGGTTGGCGGCGTGGTAACCCGGCACCAAGGGTACGCCGGCCTTTTCCATCAATTGCTTGGACTCGGCCTTCAGGCCCATGGCCTTGATGGCCGACGGCGGCGGGCCGATGAAGACCAGCCCAGCGTCTGCACAGGCTTGCGCAAAGGCTTCGTTTTCACTCAGGAAACCGTAACCCGGATGGACTGCCTGGGCACCGGTGGCCTTGGCGGCTTCCAGAATGCGCTCCCAGCGCAAGTAACTCTCCTTGGGGGAACTGGCGCCAATATGCACCGCATCGTCACATGCCAGTACGTGTTTCGCGTCGGCGTCGGCGTCCGAATACACGGCCACCGACTTAACCCCCATGCGCCGCGCCGTCGCCGCCACCCGGCAGGCGATTTCACCCCGATTCGCGATCAGGATCTTGTTAAACATACTCATTCCCCATCGCTTTGAAATCGCCCGCGCGCAAAACGCGCGCCAGGCGATTTAGCTTCGCTGCTGCGCCGCTGCGCGGCTGGTCACCCCGATTCGCGATCAGGATCTTGTTAAACATACTCGTTCCCCATCGCTTTGAAATCGCCCGCGCGCAAAACGCGCGCCAGGCGATTTAGCTTCGCTGCTGCACCGCTGCGCGGCTGGTCCCCCCGATTCGCGATCAAAATCTTGTTAAACATACTCTTTCCCCATCGGGTTGAACCATGCGCCTAACCGACGGGTTATGGCCTGCAGAAATTTGAACAGCGTCATTAGCAGCAACACCATCAGTACCAGCGTGATACACAGGACGACGCCGAAAATCAGCGGATGCTGGGTGGCCAGCCACATGGCACCCACCACCAAGCCGTCTTCCATCAGACTGAGCGCGATGTTTGAGAACGGCTCCGGCGAGGTGTTTGCCGCGGCACGCGTGGTGGCCTTGGTGGCGAATGCGGTGGCGGCCAAGGAGCCGCCCAATACGGCGGCCACGATGGCCATGGTGGCGTTATCGGCGCCAAACACGCCGGCTGCCAGCAACGCGCCGCCTGGCACACGAATCACCGCATGCACCATGTCCCACAAGGTATCGAGGCCGGGAATCTTGTCGGCGAAGAATTCGACAAACAACATGAAACCGCTGGCCATCAACATCGCCGGATGCT
>JANNGR010000319.1:0-2345 GCA_031403955.1 Betaproteobacteria bacterium | reverse complement strand
CACGGTCGACGGTGTGTTGCAGGCACCCACACAGGACTACACCGCCCGCCTGGTGGCGGTGCGCGGCGCGGCAGCCAGCGAGCGCGCCGACCCGACCTCGGTCAAGCCCGAAACCATCCTCAAGATAGAGCACATCGACGCGTCCTACGGCACATTCAAGGTGGTGCAGGATGTCAGCCTGGACATTCGCAAGGGTGAAACCGTGGCCGTGGTAGGTGAATCCGGCTCCGGCAAATCCACGCTGGCGCGCATCATCACCGGGTTGTTGCCGCCCACTGCCGGCACCATCACGTTCAAGGGCCAGCTGTTGCCAAGAACCCTGGCGGAGCGCAACAAAGACCTGAAACGCACGATCCAGCTGGTCTACCAGATCCCCGACGTGGCGCTCAATCCGCGCCAGACCCTGCTGGAAACCATCGGTCGCCCGGTCAGTTTCTATTTCAGCATGGGCGGCAGCAACCCGGTGAAGCAAGGCGAACACCAGACGGTCCAGGAGGCGCTCGACCGGCCGTCGAGTTTGTACTACGGCATGGGCAGCAAGGAAGTGGACAAACGCACCAAGGAACTGATGGACCTGGTGGAGCTTCCAAAGGATTTTCTGTCGCGTTATCCGACCGAGTTGTCCGGCGGGCAAAAACAGCGCGTTTGTGTAGCCCGCGCACTGGCCGCCAACCCGGACCTGATCATCCTGGACGAACCCACCTCGGCGCTGGATCCGCTGGTGGCCGAGGAAATTCTCAAGCTGCTGCGCCGCCTGCAAGCCGAGCTCGGACTGTCGTACGTGTTGATCACGCACGACCTGGACGTGGTGCATCGCATCGCCCACCGCACCGCGGTGATGTTGCGCGGCTCATTCGTGGCGTTCGACAGCACCGATCGAATTTTCCAGGGGCCTTACCACCCGTATACCGAGAAGCTGGTGACGGCCGTGCCGATCATGCGCAGTGACTGGCTGGATGGCGTGTTGGCGAAACGCGCGGCTGCCGCGGCGACGGCGGCTTCAGTCTAGGAGCGGCTGGCAATCTGCCCCCAAGCAATCGTAGTAGCATTTGACCTGTCCCCCATAACAAACGATTTGGGGAGTCCATCCCATCCATCGACCCGAAAGGAACCCATATGCAGACGATGCAGATTGCCAGGAAACTGGTGGAACTTTGCAAACAAGGCAAGAACGCGGAGGCGCTTGACACGCTCTTCGCGCCCGACGTCGTGAGCGTGGAAGCGGTTGCGATGCCCGGCGCGCAGCAAGAAGCGAAAGGTCTTGCGGCCGTGAAGGGCAAGGGCGAGTGGTGGGTTGCCAATCACGAGGTTCATTCAGCCTCGGTGACGGGCCCCTGGCCGCACGGTGACCGGTTTGTGGTCGGATTCCAATATGACGTGACGAACAAGCCTTCAGGCAGAAGAATGAAGATGGACGAGGTCGGCCTGTATACCGTGCGTGACGGAAAAATCGTGCGTGAAGAGTTTTTCTACGACGTCGAGATGTAGCAGGCTAACGCTCGGCCCGTGGCCATGACCAGACAAGCAAGGGCGGTGCGGCAGCAGAACCTTTATCGGCGCCGGATCATCTCGCGGATCATGGCGGAGAACTGTTCGGCGGTTTCATGCCGCACCAGGCCGGGGCCGATCAAGGGCGGAAACCAGAAATCCGGCTGCACCTCCGCGTGGTAATGCAGCCGGGTTCCTCCTTCTTCAGCATCTAGCTGCATCAGGCTTGCCATTTGCTTGATGTTTCCGCCGATACCGCGCGCGTGTATCTCGCGTTGCGGAACCAGGCGGATCTCCCTTAATGAATCGAATTTGGCTGAGAACAGGCCGTAACGCGCAACGCCTTTTTGGCTGACCTTGACGAACGAATCATTACGTTCCAATACCTGGCTGGTGGTGAGATTGGGAACGAAGTCGGCCATGTGCTCAAAATCGGTCAGTACCGCCCAGGCCTGGGGCAGGGGCACCGGAGCATGCATCACGACATCGACCGAAAAAGTGTCTCCCGTCCGCACTACGCGCACGTCGCTGTCGGACACGGCCGGTGGCGCATCCGCTGCAACGGCTGGACCAACCGGCAGCAGCAGGGCGGCCAATACCAGAAGCATCAGACGGATGACGCGAGACATACCACTGCCAATGTCGTGGCAAAAGCGCTACACGTTCGAATCCGGGAAAGACGCCTTGCGGCGGTTCACATAGTCGTTGATCGCCTCGTCGACCGCCACATCCATCGGCGGCATTTCGTATTCGGCCAGGTTCTTTTTCCAGCTCGCGTTGGCGCGTTGCGCCAGGTCGCGTGAGCCTTCGGCTTCCCATTGTTCGTAACTGTTGTTGTCGGTGATCGGCGAGCGGTA
>JANNGR010000318.1:0-2514 GCA_031403955.1 Betaproteobacteria bacterium | reverse complement strand
CCGCCGAAAATTACGACTTTTGCTGCCATGTTATGACTCCAGATACAGTTAATTACTGAGCGGGTGACTTATTTCTCAACGACCGCGAACAGGTCGTCTTCCTTCATCACCAGCAACTCGTCGCCGTCAACCTTGACAGTCTGTCCGCTGTATTTGCCAAACAGCACGCGGTCGCCAACTTTGACGGCCATCGGGCTGATTTCACCCTTGTCATTTTTCTTGCCGGGACCAACCGCCAGCACTTCACCCTGATCCGGCTTTTCGGCCGCACTATCGGGGATGACGATGCCAGAGGCCGTCTTGGTTTCGTTTTCCACGCGTTTGACGATCACACGGTCGTGCAGGGGGCGAAGTTTCATTGGATCTCCTTGAGTTTCGAAACAGGGGTTGATAATCAAAAAGCGCCAGACTGAATAAGTTGGTGCTAATTAACTTGCCGGGATTCATGCTGCTAGCACTCATCACATGCGAGTGCTAATGATAAGGGGTTTTAGCGGGTTTGCAAGCCCGGCGCTGGAAAATCATCAGAAATAGCGCCGGTCCCCGGGTGAAAATATTGTCCGCAAATAGGTATTTGAAATGCGAGATTGATTGACCGACGCCAAGCAGCAACTGGGCCGGCGCCGGCATAACCCCGGCGTGCGGCCTGTCACCATCCGATGAACCCCGACGCACACCGACTCTGGCGCGCGCCGCGCTGGGCGCTGGCCGTCATGCTGGCTTTGCTGGGTATGGTGGGGCCGTTTTCGATTGACACCTTCATTCCGGCTTTCTCCGGCATAGCGGCTTCACTAGGCGCGTCGCCGGTTGAAATGCAGCAGACCTTATCGGCTTACCTGTTCGGTTTTGCATTCATGAGTCTGTTTCATGGCGCGATCTCGGACAGTTTTGGCCGCCGTCCGGTGGTGTTGTGGGGGGTGGCGATATTTACCCTGTCGTCGGTCGGTTGTGCCTTGTCGCAGAGCATTGGCCAACTGATTTTTTTCCGCGTCTTGCAGGGTTTGTCCACCGGCGCCGGCATCGTGGTGTCGCGCGCCATCATCCGCGACATGTTCGAACCATCACAGGCGCAAAAAGTGATGAGCCAGGTGACGATCTATTTCGGCATCGCACCGGCGATTGCCCCCATCATCGGCGGCTGGTTGTTTGTCCACGCCGGCTGGCACAGCATCTTCTGGTTCCTGAGCGCGATCGGCTTGGCGTTGTGGATTGCCAACTACCGGCTGTTGCCGGAAACCCTGCATGCCACGCAACGCCAGCCGTTCAACGTGCGCAATCTGCTGCGAGGTTATTGGCAACTGGGCCTGGACCCGCGCTTCTTGCTACTGGCCCTGGCCAGCGGTGTTCCCTTCAATGGCAGCTTTCTTTATGTTTTGTCGGCGCCGGCATTCCTGGGCGACCATCTGGCGCTGGCGCCGACACAGTTTTTCTGGTTCTTTATGCTCAGCATCGGGGGCATCATGGTGGGGGCCTGGCTCAGTGGCCGGCTGGCCGGCAGGATAACGCCCCAGCGGCAAATCCGGCATGGTTTTGTGATCATGCTGGCGAGTGCGCTGGTCAACCTCGCCGCCAACTATTTCTTCAAGGCCGATGTGTCCTGGGCCCTGTTTCCGCTGGCGGTGTTTGGTTTTGGCTGGGCCTTGATGGTGCCGGTAGTGACGCTGCTGGTGCTGGACCTGCACCCGCAACGCCGCGGCATGGCTTCGTCGTTGCAGATGTTCATCGGTTCGACCGCCAATGGCCTGGTGGCCGGCGTGGTTGCGCCGCTGGTCATGCACTCCACGCTGGCGCTGGCCGCCGCGTCCCTGACGATGTTGTGTGTCGGGTTGATCGCCTGGGTCTATTTGCACCGCCGCTGGCCACACATCGGGCGTGTAACCATGGGTTGATTGCCAGCCGCCACGACGCGGAAAACCACGATGCAAACCTGGTTGGCCTGAGTACCCTGCCAGTGTTGGGCGCCCTATGGTGGTTTTTCCGTACGCGGTATGGTTGTTGCTGGCCTTGGGGGAGCAGCTTCCAACCCGGTGCTCTGTCAATCAGCGCCGAACCGGTTCTTGAACGACTGGCGTTTGCTGGCGCGGTAGACCGCAAAGTCGGCGCCGCAAGGCCGGGCAGGTCCGCAGGTTCCAGCGCCGCAATGGTGAGCAGGCCTTCTCGTGCCCCGCATGCGGCCAGAGAGTCGCTTTGGGCTGCGGCGCTGAAGTCGAGGAAAACCGTCACTTCTGAAATCACCTCCCAGGTGGGCCAGTAGTGGCAGCCGGTGCCGAATGGCGCTTGTTGTTGCCTGCACTGGCCCGCTCGCGCCCGGGTCCGGTGGTGTTGGTGGGGGCGCCGCATATGCCGTTCGGGCCTGGCCTCTCGGCCCAGGGGTTGGCGCCAGAACGTTTGTTGTGGATTACCGCCGTTGAGCCGGCCCCCCGCATGTGGGCCTGCGAGCAGGCATTGCGGTGTGCCGACGTGAGCGCCGTGCTGGCCTGGTTGCCCCAGGTCCGGGCCGATCAACTGCGGCGA
>JANNGR010000317.1:0-36740 GCA_031403955.1 Betaproteobacteria bacterium | reverse complement strand
GCCAGGACACATCTGCGTATGGTGTGGACGTCAAGTACCGCACCGGGTTCTGGGACGGTAAACCGGTCAAGACGCGTATGCTGGAACTGGTGCAGGCGTTGGGCGAAATCGCCGACCCCTATGGTGCCTGGGTGCGGCTGCATTATGTTTACCCGTACCCTAGCGTGGACGATGTAATACCGCTGATGGCTACCGGCAAGGTATTGCCGTACCTGGACATTCCGCTGCAGCACAGCCACCCCGACGTGCTCAAGCGCATGAAGCGGCCGGCCAGCGGCGAGAAGAACCTGGAGCGCATCCTGAAGTGGCGTGCCGAGTGCCCCGAGATCGTGGTGCGCAGCACCTTCATCGCCGGGTTCCCGGGCGAGACCGAAGCCGAGTTTGCGCATTTGCTCGAATTCATGCACGCAGCGCAGATCGACCGCGCCGGCTGTTTTGCTTACAGCCCGGTGGACGGTGCGGCGGCCAACGACCTCCCCGGCATGTTGCCGACCGAACTGCGAGAGGAACGCCGCGCGCGTTTCATGGCCGTCGCCGAGCAGGTGTCCGCAACGCGGTTGCAAAGACGTGTCGGCGCCACCATGCAGGTGTTGGTAGATTCGGCGCCGGGGCTGGGCCGGCGTGGCGGCAGGGGGCGCAGTTATGCCGATGCGCCCGAGATCGATGGCAACGTGCAGTTGTTAGCGCCGGAGAAAATCAGCAAGACCTTCAAGGTGGGAGAGTTCACACGGGCCCGCATTGTGGGCGCCCAGGGCCACGATTTGGTGGCCGTGCCGGTCTGAAGGCGTGATGCGCGAATCGACGGGCAAAATAAACACAGGCGAAAAAAAGCCGCTGACCCAGCAGCGGCATTGCATTCAACCCATTCACATGGTGCCCAGGAAGGGACTCGAACCCCCACGAAGTTACTCGCTAGTACCTGAAACTAGTGCGTCTACCAATTCCGCCACCTGGGCATCTCAGGAAAGAGAGCGATTGTATCAAGAATACTAGTCCATCCAGCGGTCTGCTGGACGAAGTCGAGGGAACCATTCAAGGCCATCGCGATGGCCACGGATTTGTTTCCCGTGATGATGGCGAGTCAGACATTTATTTGCCACCGAACGAAATGCGCGCTGTTTTGCACAAGGACCGCGTCAAGGTGCGCATCGTGCGCAGTGACCGCAAGGGGCGACCCGAGGGTCGGGTGGTCGAGATTGTCGAACGCCCAAGGCTTCCAATTATCGGGCGGCTGTTGCAGGAGGGTGGCGTTTGGCTGGTGGCACCGGAGGACAAGCGTTATGGCCAGGATGTGCTGATTCCGAAGGGAGCCACGGGTACCGCGAAACCTGGTCAGGTGGTAGTGGTCGAACTGGTCGAGCCGCCAGCCCTGTACGGGCAACCGGTGGGCCGCGTCAAGGAGGTGTTGGGCGAAATCGACGACCCGGGCATGGAGATCGAAATCGCGGTGCGTAAGTACAGTGTGCCGCATGAGTTCTCGGACGCCTGTATAGCGCTGGCCCGAACCTTGCCGGACAAGGTTCGAGCCCAGGACAAGAAGCATCGGGTTGATTTGACGGACGTTGCGCTGGTGACAATCGACGGAGAGGACGCGCGCGACTTTGACGATGCGGTGTATTGCCAGCCGGCCACGACCGGGCGCGGCAGAGCGGCCTCCAAAGGCTGGCGCTTGCTGGTGGCGATTGCCGATGTAAGCCACTATGTCGAGACTGGCTCAGCCATTGACGTGGACGCGTATGACCGCGCGACCAGCGTGTATTTTCCGCGCCGTGTGATCCCGATGCTGCCGGAAAAACTGTCCAACGGTTTGTGCTCGCTCAACCCAGAAGTCGAACGGCTGTGCATGGTCTGCGACATGTTCGTTAGTGCCGATGGCGAGGTCAGCGCGTACCAGTTCTACCCGGCGGTGATGTGGAGCCACGCGAGATTTACATACACCGAGGTGGCAGCGATCCTGGCCAACACCAAGGGGCCAGAGGCCCTCAAGCGCGGCGATCGCGTAGCGGACTTGCTCAATCTGCACGAGGTTTATCGCGCCCTGCTGGCGGCGCGTAACCGGCGCGGCGCGGTGGACTTCGAGACGGTCGAGACGCAGATCATCTGCGACGAGAGTGGACGTATCGAGAAAATTGTTCCGCGCACGCGCAACGAGGCGCACAAGTTGATCGAAGAGGCAATGCTGGCCGCCAATGTGTGCAGCGCCGACTTTATTTTGCAGAGCAAGCACCCCGGCTTGTACCGTGTGCACGAAGGCCCGACTCCGGAAAAAAAGGAGACCCTGAGCAGCTACCTGAAAGCCACCGGCGTGGGCTTGAACATCAGCGACGACCCGACACCGGCCGAGTTCCAGGCAATTGCCCTGGCGACACGGGATCGGCCAGACGCACAACAAATCCATTCGATGTTGCTGCGTTCGATGCAGCAGGCGATTTACACGCCCTCCAATAGCGGTCACTTCGGGCTGGCTTTTGATGCCTACACGCACTTCACCAGTCCAATCCGGCGCTATCCGGACCTGCTGGTACACCGCGTGATCAAGGCCATACTCGCCAGAACGCGCTACGAGTTGCCGGTGTTGCCCACTCCGGGTGAGGCCCATGCCAAGCTTTCGCGCCGGCTGGAGAAGGGCTTGGCCGCGCGGGTCAACGAACCGGGTCAAAAGCCGCAAAAATTGAACGCCGAGAATCTGGCCTGGCAGGCCGCGGGATTGCATTGCAGCGCCAATGAGCGGCGCGCGGATGAAGCCAGCCGCGACGTCGAAGCCTGGCTGAAGTGCAAATACATGCGCGAGCATCTCGGTGAGGAGTTCGGTGGCGTCGTGTCCGCGGCCACCAGTTTCGGGGTATTTGTTACGCTCGACGCGTTGTACGTTGAGGGTCTGGTTCATATCACCGAACTCGGCGGAGAATATTTCCGCTTCGATGAAGCGCGCCAAGAGTTGCGTGGCGAGCGTACCGGCATGCGGTACGCCATCGGCACGCGCGTCCGGGTGCAGGTTAGCCGCGTTGACCTGGATGGCCGCCGGATTGATTTCCGGCTGGTGCGCGAGGGGGATGAATTGCTGGCGCGGGCGATGAAGGACAAGGGGGCGTCAAACGGTGCTGCCGCGCGCCCCGGGCGTGACGAGGACCCGCTCGAAATTTCCATTGCGCGGAAATCGCGCAAGATTTCCGACCCGCTGGAGCGCAAACGCAAGCCAGCAGGTGCTGGCGGGAAGACCTCGCCGGGCCAGACCGTCGTTGGCAAGCGCAGCCGCCAGTCCCGGCGCTAGCGATCAGTCAGCGCCGGCCGAGGAACCCGATTTTTTTCAGGAGTCGAACTACCATGTCCACAGTTTCAAAAGTTGCGCTTGTGACCGGTGCCGGCACCGGGGTTGGCAAGGCCGCGGCACTGGCACTGCTGAAGGATGGTTACCGCGTCGCGCTGGCAGGGCGCCGAATGGACCCCTTGATGGAGGTAATTGACCGAAGCGGCGCGGCTGAGCGTTCGCTGGCGTTTCCATGCGACGTCGCCGACCCGCTGGCGGTGCGCGCATTGTTTGAGGCAACCGTCGCTGCCTTCGGGCGGGTAGACGTGTTGTTCAACAATGCGGGCGTGAACGCGCCGGCGATTGCGCTGGAGGACCTTACGATTGCGCAATGGCGCAACGTGGTCGATATCAACTTGACCGGCATGTTCCTGTGCATCCAGCAGGCATTTCGGGTCATGAAGGCGCAGGCGCCACGCGGCGGACGCATCATCAACAACGGGTCGATCTCGGCCCACGCGCCGCGGCCGAATTCGATTGCCTATACCGCGACCAAACACGCGGTGACGGGCCTGACCAAGAGTGCCTCGCTTGATGGCCGCAAGTACGACATCGCGGTGGGACAGATCGATATTGGCAACGCCGCGACCGAGATGGCGCAACGTATGGCCACTGGTGTTCCCCAGGCCAACGGCGAAATCGCGATTGAGCCGTTGATGGACGTCGACATTGTTGGCCTGTCGGTGTTGTACATGGCTAACTTGCCATTGGAAGCCAATGTGATGTTCCACACCGTGATGGCCACCAAGATGCCATTTGCCGGCCGCGGTTGACGCTTGCGTCAGACGCGCCGCGGTTGGGCCGCCTGAGGCTGCAATGAGCGCGCCAGGTCCGACGCGGTGAACGACTGGTCGGCCGGCCACTGATCGGCGCATAACCCATGCCGGTAGGCTGCTTCACATGCCGCCTGGAACGCCGGCAATCCAGCCGCTAGACCGGCTCCAATTGCACCGGCCAACACGTCGCCCGTGCCGGCGGTGGCCAGGCGCGCGTTGCCGGTCGGATTGATGACCGGTAGCTGCATTGGAGCGGCAATCACCGTGCCCGAGCCCTTGAGCACCACCGTGCATTGAAATTCTTGCGCCAGGCGACAGGCGGCGGCGAGACGGTCTTGTTGCACCTGACCGCTGGTCAGGTGCAACAGGCGGGCGGCTTCGAGTGGGTGCGGGGTGAGCACGGTGCGCCATTTGCGCGTAGCGCGTGCGCGCAGTTGGATTTGCAGTTGCGTGTCGCCGGCGATGGAGTTGAGGCCATCGGCGTCCAGCACCAGACTGGTGGCTGCTGACAACAGCAATGGTAAATGCGCGCGTACGGCGTCCCCGCCGCCGCAGCCGCAAACGATCGCGGTGCGCTGCAAATTCAAGTCGTCAATCTGCCGCGCCATCAGTTCCGGTTGCGTGCCGACAACCGATAACGCCGCATCATCAAGCAGCGCGACGTAGACCCGGCCGGCGCCGCTATGCAGCGCCGCCGACGCGGCCAGAAGCGCCGCGCCTGCCATGCCTGGCGCACCACCCACAATGGCAACGTCACCGTAGCTCCCCTTGTGCGAAGCGTGCGCCAAGGCGCGCGGCAGGGGTGCACCGGCGAGCATGGCGCTTGGCACCGCGACAGCGGCATGCGAATCGCCTTGCAGATCTACCCGCAGATCGTCCAGCCATACCTGCGCCGCCGCGTCGCGCCCCATGGCCGTAAACAATCCGGGCTTGAGCGTCAGCATGCACAGCGCTGCCGTGGCCGCGACACATGTCTCGCTGGCGTGGCCGGTATCGGCGTTCAGGCCGGTCGGCACATCGATCGCCAGGATCGGCGCGCCGGTGTCTTGCATGTGTGTGATCCATTGCGCCATGCGACCCGCAGGCGCACGCGCGGCGCCGATTCCGAGCAGCGCGTCTATACACAGATCACAGTCATCAGGTGGCGACGGGGCAAAGGTGACACCCGCGTCCAGGGCGCGCCGCCAGGAAGCTGCCGCGTCGGCACCCGCCCCTTCGGAGGTGCCAAGCCAGGTGACGACGACCGTTTTGCCCCAGGCATGCAGGTGCACGGCAGCTTCGAGTCCGTCGCCACCGTTGTTGCCCGGACCGGCGGCAATCCAGATCCTGCGGGCATGGGGCGCCAGCGCCAATGCCAGCCTGGCCGTGGCGAGGCCCGCCCGTTGCATCAGCGTGTGGGCGGGCAAACTGGCGAGCGCCAGCTGCTCTATCTTGCGCGTGGCCTCTATGTTGAACAGCGGCCAGGCGACGGCTGGTTCCACTTTGCGCAAAGTTACCGTCAATGTGGATCGCTCCTGTCAGAATTCGTAAGTCTCGCCTTCGCGGGCGAGGCGGATGTCGGGGCCTCCCCCTTGCACCGCATTGGCCGCCAAAGCTTCATTGAAGACTGCTTCGAGCGCGTCGTCACTTCTGGTTGGCTCGTGGTGGGTGCAAAAAAGCAGCCGCGCCCGAGCTTGCCGGGCATATGCGATGCTGGAGTGGAAGCTGCCGTGACCCCAGCCTTTTTTGGCCTGGTATTCCTGCGCGGTATAGGAGCTGTCGGCAATCAAGACATCCACACCCAACATTGCGTGCGCAATGCCCCGCGCTTTTTCATCCACAAACAACTGGTACCCGGCAAACTCTTCGTCGCCGCGCTCGTAAATGTTGTACGGCGGCTCGTGGTCACCGGTAAAGAAGACCGACTTTCCGGCGCTCTCGATCCGGTAGCCGAAGTTGATGACGGGGTGGTTCAGTAGGTAGGGCGTGACGGTTGCGCTGCCGATCTGTATGCTTTCACCTGGCGTGAGTGTGACGTACTCCATGCTGGCCTTGAGTTCGGCTTCACGTACCGGAAAGTAGCTGTATTGCAACTGCACCGACATAACCTGTTCGATGCCATTGCCTGAAACCGGGTCGAATGCGCCATGCAGCCTCAAGATGTTGCCTGAAATGAAGTTGGGCAGAAAGAAAGGCAACCCCTGAATGTGATCCCAATGCGAGTGGGTGATCAGTACGTTGGCCACTACGGGCAATTCACTCAAGAGCGTTTGGGATAGCGGAAAAATTCCGGTTCCGGCATCGATGATGATCAGTTCATTGGCGTCGGTCCGAATTTCGATGCAGGTGGTGTTCCCACCATAACGCACCGTCGTGGGTCCTGGCGACGCGATCGAGCCGCGAACGCCCCAAAAGCGGATCTTCATGCATTGCCTTCAATTGTTTGAGAAAAGCTTTGCTTCTTCCAGCAACAGCGCCAGATCACCCCGTGACAACACGACATCATCCCACCAGCTTCAGAATCTTTACCGTCCGCACCCGGTCCGTTCGCCCATCCCGGTTCAGATCCAGCATCTTTTGCACTCTGCCCGGAAAGGCCGGCATGCGGCGACTTGGGCTAACCAATTCCTGAGCGAGTTGGCAATTCATCTTGATGGGGTCGTGTGGCACGCAATCAACTTTTGTCATCGGATTGTGAACCAGAAAAATTGCCTTTGGAATTGGAATTGGTCCGTTGACGACGTTGTTTGGGCGTCTCGCTGCGTTGTGTGCCTGCGGGTTTCTCAGGACTTAAGTCGGCCTGGTTCGAATCCCAGCATGTCGACTTCCGGTTGATGGCCGAGTATCAGGTCGGCGACCGCGCGCGCTGAGCCGCAAGCCAGCGCCCAGCCGCTTGAACCATGCCCCAGATTCAGCCACAAGCCCGAAATGCCGCTCGCCCCAACGATTGGGGGGCCGTCCGGTAGCATCGGACGTGCGCCTTTCCACTCCTGGAACCCGCTGCCCGTGCTGGCCGCGCCGGGAAACCAGTCGTGCAGGACTTTGTACAGGGTCTGAATCGAACCCGGACGTTTCTTGTCCGCACGGCCACCCAACTCGGCGCTACCGGCAATCCGGACGCGCTGTCCGAGCCGCGCGATGGCCACCTTATAGTGCTCATCCATCACCGCGCTTCGCGGCGCGTTGAGTGGCTCGCGAATCGCCGCGCTAAGGGAGTAGCCGTAAACCGCGACCATTGGTATCTTGATCCCCAGAGGTATTAGCAACTGGGTCGAGCCCAGGCCGGCGCACATCACTACGGCTTCAAACGGTCGCGCCGTCTGGTCGCCCTGGATCAGAATGTCGATACCGACTGATTTTCCGACCCGCTCCACACTGGTGTTGAACATGAAGCGTACGCCGATGTGCAGCGCCTCGTTCTTGAGCAATAGCGCAAATTGGCGGCAGTTTCCGACTTCGTCGTCGGGGAGTTGGATGGCGGCTACGAATGCTGTATCCGGATTCAATGCCGGCTCAACCTTTCTGGCGTCGGCTGCCGCCAGCAGCCGAAATGCCACTCCGGCATCTTGCAGCACCTGCAAACCGGGGTCGGCCAGTTTGCGGTCACGCTCGGTGCGCAGCAGCACCAGGTAACCATCGCTGCGCTCGTATTCGAGACGCAGGCGGGACCTGAGCGCGTGCAGCCGCGAACGACTGTAAAACGCCAAGCGCTGTAACCGTCCTTTGTTTGCCAGATAAACGTCCAGCCTGCAAGCCCGATACCACTTCCACATCCACGCCAGTTCCGAGATCGTCAATGGCAGCCCAATCTTGACGCTGGCGTGCCGGCGCAATATCTGCTGGACCACCTTGACCGGCATGCCTGGCGCAGCCCAGGGCGTTACGTAGCCGGGCGCGACGATGCCGGCGTTGGCAAAACTGGTTTCTTCGGCGGCCGCGCCGCGCCGCTCAAACACCGTTACCTGATGGCCATCCAGGCCCAACTCATAGGCGGTGGTGACGCCGACGATGCCAGCGCCAATAACTGCAATTTTCATGTGTCCCTTGATTTTCGAAGCCTGATTCGATAAGCAGCCCGAAGGCAAAGGACCGATCGAATGGCAAGCCTACCCGGCCCGCAGCAATTGCTCGATTTGGAGAGCCGCGTTAAGGACCAAGTCATCGCGCATTTCACCATGCCAGATCATCAGGCCAACCGGCAACTCGCCAGCAATCTGGCACGGGATCGATATCGCGCATCCGTCCAGCATGTTGACAACGCTGGTGTTGCGCAGAAGTTCAGTGTTGACTTGAAAGAACGCCTGGTCGCGGGATTTACCTGGCGCCAGGCTGGCAATTGGCGGGGCAACACAGGGGACCGTTGGCGACAGCACGGCGTCAAAATGGCGCAGCCGTCCGTTCATCCGGACAATCCAGTCGCGCCTGGTCCGAACCAGTTCCACATAATCGGCAGCGCTCATCGATGCCCCACGCCCAATCCGGGCCGCGACACGTGGGTCGTAGGACTGAGCGTGTGCCGCCAGCGTCGAGCGGTGCCAGGCGTAACTTTCGGCAGCTAAAAATCCTCCGCTTGCATTCATGGTTGTCAACTCGCCGAGTTCGGCCAGATCAATCTCCTGAATCGATGCGCCTCGGTTGCGGAGCAGGTCCAGGGTTCGTTGGTAGGCGCGCGAGACCGTGGCATCGAGCCCGTCTTGCATGTTGGTGCGCACAACCGCCAGGCGGTAGGCGCTTAATGGGGCCGCGCTCTTGGTGACTATTCGCGCGGCAAGAATTTCATGCGCCAATATGGCGTCCGGCACTGAGCGGGTCAATGCACATACGGTGTCCAACGTCGTGGACAAAGGCGTGGCACCGTCCGTCGGTACCAGGCGCGCGGTATTTTTGAACCCCACAATGCCATTTAATGCCGCCGGTATGCGGATGGAGCCGCCGGTATCTGATCCTAGTCCGATGAATGCAGCACCGGTGGCAACCGAGACCGCGGCGCCCGAAGATGACCCACCGGGAATGCGCGCCTCGCCAACGCCCGCGGCGTTGACCGGTGTGCCGAAATGCGGATTGATGCCTACCGCCGAGAAAGCAAATTCCACCATGTTGGTGCGTCCAATGAAGGCGCCACCAGCAGCCCTTAGGCGTGCCACCGCGGGGCAATCCTGGCTGGCTGGCGCATTGCCCTGCAACACCGTCGAACCCGCCGCAGTGGTCTGCCCGCGAATGTCAAACAGGTCCTTCACCGATACCGCCAGTCCGGACAGCGGCCGATGCCAGTTGCGTGGATCTGCCGCAACTTCGCGCCCCGGTTCGAACATGGTTTTTAGGAACACATGTTGGCAGTCGGTGGACTGCGCGATTGCAATGCAGGCCTCCATTTCCGCAACGGCAGTGGTTTGCCCGCGCCGGATGCGGTCGCGCGTGGTTGACAGATCTGGCAAGGATGTTGAAGGCATGGTAGTGGCGAGTGCCCGTGTTACACTTTCTGGGTTTGGCTGAGTGGCCCAAAGCGGCAGAGTAGCAAACAAAATAGCAAACCGGACCCAATAAGGTGTTCGCGCCAGTGCAGACGATATCTCTTAACGGAAGTCGGCTCACAAGCATCGAATAGCGGACCGGATTTTAGACCCAACCTTTGGAGCAAGACATGTCTTTGACCATGCGTGAAATGCTGGAAGCCGGCGTCCATTTCGGACATCAAACCCGGTTCTGGAACCCCAAGATGGCACCGTATATTTTCGGCCATCGCAATCGTATTCACATCATCAATCTGGAAAAATCCTTGCCGATGTTCCAGGAGGCGGCCAAGTTCGTACGCCAGTTGACTGCCCGCCGAGGCACCGTTCTAATGGTCGGTACGAAGCGCCAGGCGCGCGAAACAGTCGCCGCGGAAGCGCAACGTGCTGGTGTTCCCTATGTGGACCAGCGCTGGTTGGGCGGCATGTTGACCAACTTCAAGACCGTCAAGACCTCGATCAAGCGTCTCAAGGAGATGAAGGTACAACAAGAAGCCGGTCTGGACAGCATGAGCAAGAAGGAACAATTGATGTTCGCTCGCGAGATCGAGAAGCTTGAGAAGGACATTGGAGGCATACAGGACATGGTGGCTTTGCCAGACGCGATTTTCGTGATCGACGTGGGTTTTCACAAAATCGCCGTTGCCGAAGCAAAGAAGCTTGGCATTCCGTTGATTGGTGTCGTCGACTCCAATCACTCCCCAGAAGGGATCGACTACGTCATACCCGGCAATGACGATTCTTCCAAGGCGGTGATCCTGTATGCCCGTGGCATTGCAGATGCAGTGCTGGAGGGACGCGCCAATGTCGTTGACGATGTCGTAAAAGCCGTATCGGCGGAGACAACGGACGAGTTTGTTGAAGTGGATGAGGCATCCGCCTGAGATATTGTGCGCTGGAGTAAAGGGGCTTGATGCCCCTTTTTTTTAGACTTCCATGGAATTTTGTCGAATCAAGTACGGAGAAAAGTGATGGCCGCAATTACTGCAAGCCTGGTGGCTGAACTGCGCGGGAAAACCGATGCGCCGATGATGGAATGTAAACGCGCGTTGACTGAAGCCCAAGGCGATATGGTCCGGGCGGAGGAACTGCTGCGGGTAAAACTCGGTACCAAGGCGGGCAAGGCGGCCGGCCGGGTAACGGCGGAAGGCGTGGTCGCCAGTAGCCGGGACGGAGCCGTTGGTGCTCTGATCGAGGTCAACTGCGAAACCGATTTTGTGACAAAGAATGACAGCTTCCTGGCTCTGGCCAATGCAGCTGTGTCGCTGGTAGCCAAACACAATCCACAAGACCTCACGACGCTCGGAGCCCTGCTGCACCAGCAGGACGGATTTGGCCCAACCCTCGACGAGGTGCGCAAGGGTCTGATAGGCAAGATCGGCGAGAACATTAGCTTTCGCCGCTTCAAGCGCTTTGCTACGGGTGCAAAGCTGGCGATTTATCTGCATGGAACGCGCATCGGTGTAGTGGTTGAATTTGAGGGAGATGAGGTGGCGGCAAGAGATGTCGCGATGCACGTCGCAGCCATGAAGCCGGTGGCCTTGTCCAGCGCCGACGTTCCGGCGGAGCTTGTGGCTCGGGAGCGCTCGGTCGCGGCCGCCAAGGCAGCCGAAGACGCGGCGATCGCGGTCGCGTCAGGCAAACCGGTTCAGTCGGCTGAGATCGTGGCCAAGCGAATCGACGGTGGGGTGCAAAAATACCTAAAGGAGGTTTCCTTGTACGACCAGCCATTTGTCAAGAATGACAAGCAGACCGTTGGCCAGATGCTCAAGGCCGCGAACACCATCGTCTCTTCGTTTACCTTGTATGTAGTCGGAGAAGGCATTGAGAAAAAAGTGGACGACTTTGCCGCGGAGGTTGCAGCCCAGGTTGCTTCCGCCAAGCAGTCCGGTTGAGGGCCACGAGACTTGACTGCAAACCAGGAGTTGTCCATGCCGGAATCCAAAGCCGTCCATAAACGCATACTTCTCAAGTTGTCAGGTGAAGCGTTGATGGGGGACGACCAGTTCGGCATCAACCGCGATACCATTGTGCGGATGGTGGATGAAGTGGCCGAAGTGACCCGTATGGGCGTCGAAGTGGCGATTGTGATAGGTGGCGGCAACATATTCCGCGGCGTGGCGGGCGGTTCAGTGGGAATGGATCGCGCCACGGCCGACTATATGGGCATGCTGGCTACCGTGATGAACGCACTGGCGCTGGGTGACACGATGAACAAGGCTGGGCTGACCGCGCGGGTGATGTCGGCGATTTCGATCGACAAGGTGGTTGAGCCTTATGTGCGCCCCAAGGCGCTGCAATACCTTGAAGAAGGCAAGGTCGTGATTTTTGCCGCCGGGACGGGAAACCCCTTTTTTACCACCGATACCGCGGCCGCTTTGCGCGGCGCGGAAATCGGTGCCGAAGTGGTGCTCAAGGCAACCAAGGTAGATGGTGTTTACAGTGCCGATCCAAAACAGGATCCACGTGCGACGCGTTACAGCAAGATTTCCTTCGATGAGGCGATGGCGAAAAATCTTGGCATCATGGACGCGACGGCGCTTGCGCTGTGCCGCGATCAAAAACTGCCGATCAAGGTTTTTTCGATTGTCAAACATGGCGCGCTCAAACGAGTGGTGATGGGTGAAGACGAGGGTACCCTGGTCCATGCGTGACAATGGCGGCACTGCATTTGGCGGGTGGCGTCGCCGGCCGGGGTGTTCCAGGAGTGGATGATGGACATTGCTGAAATCAGAAAAACTACCGAGGCCAAGATGGACCAGTCCATTCACGCTTTCAAGGGCAATTTGACCAAAATACGAACCGGTCGGGCCAACCCTGCGTTGCTGGACTCGGTACACGTGGACTATTACGGTTCCATCGTACCAATCAGCCAGGTGGCCAATGTGGCGCTGCTCGACGCGCGAACCATCAGCATTCAACCTTGGGAAAAGGGCATGGGTGCAAAGATCGAAAAAGCGATTCGTGAAAGCGATCTGGGACTAAATCCGGCGTCCATGGGCGATCTAATTCGGGTTCCGATGCCGGCCATGACCGAAGAGCGGCGCAAGGAGTTGACCAAGGTGGTGCGCGGCGAGGGCGAGAATGCCAAGATTGCGGTGCGCAACCTTCGCCGTGACGCCAATGAAGCAGTGAAAAAACTGGTCCGGGAAAAGCTGGCTTCTGAGGACGATCACAAACGCTCCGAGGTAGAGATTCAAAAGGTGACCGACCGGCACATTGTGGCCATCGACCAGTTGGTCGCCGCCAAAGAACAGGACATCATGGCGGTGTGACGCCTTGCGTCCTGAACCTTGCAATGCACATGAACGCTCCGCCCAAGGTTCCCTACCACATCGCCATTGTCATGGACGGCAATGGCCGATGGGCCACGCGCAGGTTTCTGCCCCGCGTCGCGGGGCACAAATCCGGAGTGGATTCCTTGCGCCGTTGTGTGCGGGCTTGTGCCGTGCGGGGTGTGTCGGTATTGACGGTGTTTGCCTTTTCATCTGAAAACTGGAATCGACCCCAAGACGAAGTTTCGGGTCTGATGGAGTTGCTGGTGATGGCGCTGTCCCGCGAAGTGCCGCAATTGGTGGAAGATGGCGTGTGCATTCGTTTCGTTGGGGAGCGCACCGGCCTGTCCACGACCATCAGCTCAGGATTGGCACGGGCCGAGTTGGCCACTGCGTCGAACTCCCGCTTGGTGTTGAACGTCTGTTTCAACTACGGTGGCCGGTGGGACATAGCCCAGGCAGCCAGTCGCCTGGCGGCGCACGGCAAGCCAATCACCGAGGCAAGCCTGGGCGCGGCGATGCAAATGGGCGTGGTTCCAGACCCCGATCTGATTATCCGCACCGGAGGGGAGCAACGAATCAGCAACTTCTTGTTGTGGCAGGCCGCGTATTCGGAACTCTATTTCAGCGAAAAGCTTTGGCCCGATTTCGACGAGGAAGCGCTCGATAAGGCAATCGCCGCGTATTGCCAGCGCGAGCGCCGCTACGGCAAGACTTCCGAGCAGGTCTCGGCCCGGATCGACCGCCAGCAAGCGGCCTGAGCAGTCGCCATGCTCGCGCAACGCATCGTCACTGCAGTTGTGCTGCTGCTAGTGCTCCTGCCGGCTTTGTTTTACCCGTCGGCCACACCGTTTTCCGCGGTAGCCTTGGTTTTTGTAGCGGCCGGCGCATGGGAATGGGCACGCCTGGTCGGTTATGGGCCGTCCGCGTCGCTGGGTGCCGGAACTGCCTGTGCGGTGGCTTGTCTGGTGGCTTGGTTGTCCGGGGTGTTGGAGGAGCAGTTGGTATGGCTCTGGATTGCCGCGGCAGCGGTTTGGGTTCTGGGCGGCGGATGGTTGTTGCGCGGTGGGGCGGCCGCCTGGTTGATCGTGCCCCGTCCGGTACGCCTTGGTATCGGGCTGTTGTTGTTGGTGGTGGCCTGGCTGGCGATCGTGCAGGCACGTTTGATCGGAATTAATTTTCTGTTGTCGATACTGTTGTTGGTATGGGTCGCCGATATATTTGCCTACTTCGCCGGACGGGCTTGGGGCGGGCGATTTTCGAAGCGCAAACTTGCGCCGAGTATCAGTCCGGGCAAGAGTTGGGAGGGCGTCTGGGGTGGCATGGCCGCCGTGCTAGTGCTGGCGCTGGGCTGGAGTTGGGCGGATATCGCGCTACAACCGTTGGCGGTCAGTCTTTACAGCCATATGCTGGAGGCTAGGCAGTGGTTCATGCTGCTTGCGGTGCTGTGGCTGGCGGGCATGAGTGTGGTAGGGGATCTTGTCGAGTCGCTCGTCAAACGCGCCGCGGCGGTCAAGGACAGCAGCGGCTTGTTGCCGGGCCATGGCGGGGTATTGGACCGGCTGGACGCGCTGCTGCCCACCTTGCCTTTGGCCATGATGCTGTACAGTCTGTGAGCGAACCATTGATGTTTTCCAGACAGCGAGTTGCGGTTCTTGGCTCCACCGGATCGGTCGGCGTGAACACGCTGGAGGTAATTGCGCGCCACCCTGGGCGCTTTGAAGTTTTTGCCCTTACGGCTTCGACGCAAGTTGAATTGCTGCTGGCGCAATGCCTCAGCTTCAAGCCAACCTACGCCGTGATGGCCAGCGCGGAGCACGGCCGTGAGCTTGAGCAAAAGTGCCGCGCGCTTGGTTTGGCGACGCGGGTGTTGGTTGGTTCCGATCAAGTCGCGCAGGTCGCCGCGGATGAGCGGGTTGACGTGGTGATGGCAGCCATTGTCGGGGCGGCCGGGCTGGCTCCCTGCCTGCGCGCCGCGCTGAGTGGCAAGCGCCTATTGCTTGCCAACAAGGAAGCTTTGGTGGTAGGTGGAGAGGTGTTCATGCAAGCGGTGGCACAAGGTGGCGCGAAGCTGTTGCCGATCGATAGCGAACACTCAGCCATCTTCCAGTCCTTGCCGGACGATTGTGGTACCTGGCCGCGGCAAATCGACAAACTCATACTGACGGCGTCCGGCGGACCGTTTCGCGAGCGAGACCCGGTCACGCTGCGCGATGTAACTCCGGAACAGGCGTGTGCACATCCGAATTGGGTCATGGGACGCAAGATTTCCGTTGATTCGGCAACCATGATGAACAAGGCGCTGGAAGTGATCGAAGCGCGTTATCTGTTTGGCGTGCGAGCGCGGCAAATCGAAGTCGTTATCCATCCGCAAAGCGTCATCCACTCGATGGTGCAGTACCAGGACCACTCGGTTGTGGCGCAGCTGGGCACTCCTGATATGCGTGTTCCGATCGCCTATGGCCTGTCCTGGCCCGAGCGCATGGAATCCGGCGCGGCGGCACTGGACTTCTCGGCAATGGCGGCGATGACGTTTGAGTCCATGGAGTCCCGGTTGCATCAGGATCGGTTTCCCGGGCTCAAGCTTGCATGGCAGGCGCTTGAGGGACCAGTTGGCACTCCAGCCATTCTCAACGCAGCCAACGAAGTGGCGGTGGCTGCGTTTCTGGACCGGCGGATACGGTTTGACCAGATTCATCGGGTCAACGAGGAAACGCTGGCTACCATAGTTCCAACTCTGGTGGCGTCCATGGACGACTTGATCGTGCTTGATGCGCAAGCTCGTGCTGCTGCCATGGATCTGGTCGAGAATCTTGTCCGATGACATGACATGACATGACATGACGGGAGGCGCAGCATGCTGACGGTGATTGCTTTTGTGGTGGCCCTTGCGGTTCTGATTGCCGTGCACGAGTACGGACACTACCGCATGGCAGTTGCCTGCGGTGTGAGGGTACTGCGGTTTTCAGTCGGATTTGGCAAGACGTTGTGGCGCTGGCAGCCGAAAGGATCACCGACGGAGTTTGTGATTGGCGCCTTTCCGCTGGGCGGCTATGTGAAGATGCTTGACGAACGTGAGTCGGTCGTGCCGGCACATGAGCGGCATCTGGCGTTTAACACGCAGTCACTCGTGGCGCGCTCGGCGATTGTCGCGGCCGGGCCACTTATCAACTTGCTGCTCGCCGTGGTCCTGTATTCAGTTGTGAATTGGGGCGGGGTGCAGCAGCCCAGGGCCGTGTTGGCGAGCCCGACGGCAGGTTCGATGGCTGAGCGGGCGGGATTGTCCGGTGGTGAAATTGTGCTGCGCGCCGGATTCGACGCCGATGAGCCCTCGGAAGTGGTGTCATTTGAGGATCTGCGTTGGCTGCTTGCCAGGGGCGCGGTGCAGCGGCGCGACGTGCGCCTTGTCGTGGCATCCGCGTCCGGGGCGGCGACGCGCGAAGTGCTGCTGCAGCTTGGTCAAAGTGGCGCCTCTGATGTCGACGCACAGCTGTTTCGCAGGATTGGGATTGTTGGCCCGCTCACCCGTGCGGTGATCGGTGAGGTGTTGCCGGCTGGGGCGGCTGCTGCCGCCGGATTGCGTGAAGGCGACCTGGTATTGCAGTTCGGCCGGACCCCGATTATGGATGGGCAACAGTTGCGTGAGCTGATTCGGGGTTCGGCACGCGATGGCCGACCGGTGGCGCAGGTCTGGGCCGTGGAGCGTGATGGTCGGGCGCTTGAACTTCAGGTAACGCCGCGGGCGGTGCAGGATGCGGGCTTGTGGGTGGGAAAAATTGGCGCATTTGTTGGCGCGCCACCCGCGCTTGTCACGGTCCGATATGGGCCGATCGATGGGGTGTGGAATGGCATCGTAAGGACTTGGGAAGTGTCGACGCTGACGCTGCGAATGATTGGAAGCATGGTGGTTGGCGAGGCTTCGCTCAAGAACCTAAATGGCCCGCTGACTATCGCCGACTACGCTGGCAAGTCAGCCAGCCAGGGTCTGACACAATATCTTTTGTTTCTTGCGCTCATCAGCGTGAGCCTGGGTGTCTTGAACCTGCTTCCGCTGCCGGTCCTCGATGGCGGACACCTGATGTATTATCTTTGGGAGGCTGTGACCGGGAAAAGTGTGACGGACGCCTGGATGGAGCGATTGCAGCGGGGCGGGGTCGCCGTTCTGCTGTTGATGATGGGCATCGCCCTTTACAACGATTTGGCCCGAATCCTCGGGTAGATTTTCTCGCTCTGGCAGGGACTGCCAGCGCGACTCTGACAAGCAAAAATGTATTTCAAACGATTTCGCCGGTGTCTAATTTCGGTCGCCGTTGCCGCGAGTTTTTTCACCGGTGCGGCATGGGCGGTGGAGCCTTTTACGGTCCGTGACATTCGTGTTGAGGGCTTGCAACGAGTTGAAGCAGGAACGATCTTCGCGTCCTTGCCGGTTCGGGTTGGCGACACCTACGATGATGAAAAGGGCGCGGCGGCGATCCAGGCCGTTTTCGCGTTGGGATTGTTCAAGGATGTGCGGATTGAAGTTAGTGGCGATGTTCTGGTTGTGATTGTCGAGGAGCGACCCACGGTCGCCGACGTTGACTTCAGCGGCAATAAGGAGTTTGAGAAAGACGCGTTGCGTAACGCGCTGCGCGATATTGGCCTGGCCGACGGACGGCCGTTTGATCGAGCGATGTTGGACCGCGCGGAACAGGAGCTCAAACGCCAGTACATCAATCGCAGCCTGTACGCGGCCGAAATAGTTACCACGGTCACTCCGGTGGAACGCAACCGGGTTAACCTAGCGTTCACGATCAGCGAGGGCGAGCGGGCCAGGATCAAGGAAATCCGAATCGTTGGCAACAAGGTTTTTAGCGAGACAACCTTGCGCAACTTGTTTGACCTGGATACCGGCGGCTGGCTTAGTTGGTATACCAAGTCGGACCAATACTCCCGCGCGAAGCTGAACGCCGACATCGAGACCCTGCGCTCCTATTACCTCACCCGCGGCTACCTTGAGTTTCGTGTCGACTCGACCCAGGTGGTGATATCCCCCGATAAACAGGATATCAACATCGCCATCAACGTGACGGAAGGCGATCGTTATGTGGTGTCGGGCGTCAAACTCGAAGGCAACTACCTGGGAAGGGACGATGAGTTCAAGTCTTTGGTAACCATCCGGCCCGGTCAGGCCTATAACGCAGACGACGTGGTCCAGACTACCAAGGCCTTCACCGACTATTTTGGGAATTTTGGCTACGCCTTCGCCCAGGTCGACGCCAAACCGGAGGTTGATCGAATCAACAACCGCGTGGGCCTGGTGTTGCTGGCCGACCCGTCGCGCCGGGCCTATGTGCGCCGGCTCAACGTTGCAGGCAACAACCGTACTCGCGATGAAGTGGTACGGCGTGAGTTCCGGCAGTTTGAGGCGTCGTGGTACGACGCCGAGAAAATCAGGCTGTCGCGCGACCGCGTCGATCGACTCGGCTTTTTCAAGGAGGTGGCAGTCGAGACACAGGAAGTCGCCGGCTCGCCGGACCAGGTGGACTTGACGATCGCCGTGGTGGAGAAGGCCACTGGAAACCTGAGTCTTGGAGCGGGTTACTCGAGCGGTGATGGGCTTGGTCTGTCGCTCGGAATCAAACAGGAAAATGCGTTTGGATCGGGGAACTCACTCGGTGTACAGGTCAATACCAGCAAGATCAATCGTACCATCGTGTTCAACACGACGGACCCGTATTTCACGGTCGACGGCGTTTCCAGATCGATCGATATTTACCATCGAAACGCCAGCCCGTATTCCGATCAGGACAGTTACAAACTGGTCACAAGCGGAGGCAGTTTGCGCTTTGGTGTACCGTTCACGGAAACCGATACAGTTTATTTTGGTGGTGGTGTGGAGCAAACCAGGATTGTTCCGGGTACCAATCTTCCGGCGGCCTATGTGACCTACGCGAACCAGTTCGGATTTTCAAGTCGCGGCGTGCCTCTTACCGTTGGCTGGTCCAGGGACTCTCGCGACAGTGCGCTGGTCCCAAACAATGGCATTTTCCAACGCTTGAGCGGGGAATGGAGCGTTGCCGGAGATGCCAGGTACGTCAGCAGCACCTACCAGTACCAGCAGTATGTTCCACTCAACAAGCAATTTACGGTAGCGTTCAACGGTGACATCGGATTGGGAAAGGGGCTGGGTGGCCGTCCGTTTCCATTGTTCAAGAATTTCTTTGGTGGTGGTCTCGGATCGGTACGAGGGTTCGAGCAGGGTAGTCTCGGCGTGCGCGACGTCACTACCGGAGCTGGATTGGGCGGCACCAAGAAGATCAATGTGAATTTTGAATTGCTGGCCCCTTTCCCCGGCGCCGGTAATGACCGCACTTTGCGCCTGTACGGCTTCGTTGACATTGGGAACATTTTCGGAGAGTCGCAGCCGATCCGTCTGAATGAACTGCGTTCCGCGGCTGGTGTCGGCATCAGTTGGGTATCCCCGGTAGGTCCATTGCGATTGGCAATTTCCAGGCCAATCCGGAAGTTTGCTGGCGATAAAATTCAGGCTGTGCAATTTCAGATCGGAACGTCTTTCTAATGAAATTCCTCGCTCGTCAGCGCTACACCGCAATTGTGCTGGTTGTATCGGCCTTCACTTCGCACGTCCAGGCGCAGGAGTTCCGGGTTGGCTTTGTCAATACGGATCGAATATTCAAAGAGGCTGCCTCCGCCAAAGCGGCTCAAAGCAAGCTCGAACAGGAGTTCTCCAAGCGCGAGAAGGAGTTACTCGATCAGGGAGCGGCGATCAAGACGCTGGCCGACAAGCTTGAGCGCG
Organism: Betaproteobacteria bacterium; assembly: GCA_031403955.1. GTDB lineage: Bacteria > Pseudomonadota > Gammaproteobacteria > Burkholderiales > Burkholderiaceae_C > CAISIP01. The sequence goes on along the minus strand of JANNGR010000317.1, from coordinate 17,097 downwards.
AGGCACCGACCTTGTCGGAATCTCAGCGCAGCACGCGCCAGAAGCAGGTGGTTGATCAGGATCGCGATTTTCAGCGCAAGCGCAGGGAGTTCCAGGAGGATCTCAATTCGCGCAAGAATGAAGAGTTGCAAACGGTTCTGGAACGCGCGAACAAGGTTGTCAAGCAGGTGGCCGAGACTGAAAAGTACGATCTTGTGCTGCAGGAGGCGGTCTACATCAACCCCAAACACGACATCACCGACAAGGTGATCAAGGCACTCAACGCCGGCGCCAAATAGTTGGCGTGAGGCAGCGCACGTGTGACCCTGTTACTGGAGACCATTGTCGGGGCACTTGGCGGTGAGTTGCACGGCGATCCAAAAACGTGTGTCGATGGCCTGGCCTCACTCGAATCGGCCACGCCGCGCGAGTTGAGTTTTGTAAGCCACGTTCGTTTCCACCAGCAGCTTGCCACCTCGCGCGCGGCGTGTGTGATTGTTGGACCCGAAATGCAAGCCCAGGCAATGGCGCGCGGTGCCTGCATCGTTTCGACGCAGCCCTATCTTTATTTCGCGCGAGTCACGCAACTGTGGAAGCGCCAGACAAGCGCGACGCCGGTCAAGGGCGTACATGCCAGCGCCGTGGTTGACCCGCTCGCGAGTATCGATCCACAAGCGTCTATTGGTCCACTGTGCGTGGTCGAGCGAGGTGCCAGGATTGGCGCCGGAACCGTGCTCACGACACGCGTGACGGTGGGTGAAAATTGCATCATTGGCCAGCGATGTCTGATTCATTCCGGAGTCGTGATCGGCGCTGACGGCTTCGGCTTCGCGTCGAATGATGGCGTATGGGAAAAGATAGAGCAGCTCGGTGCGGTGCGGATTGGCGATGACGTCGAAATTGGCGCCAATAGCTGCGTTGATCGCGGAGCGCTAAGTGACACGGTTATTGAAGACGGCGTGAAACTCGACAATCTGATTCAGATTGGCCACAACGTGCGGGTCGGACGCCATACCGCAATGGCGGCTTGTGTTGGAGTCGCGGGCTCGGCAACCATCGGCGCGTTTTGCACCATTGGAGGCGCCGCGGTCATATTGGGTCACTTGGTCCTGGGCGACCGGGTCCATATTTCCGCGGCGTCGGTCGTGACGCGCTCCATCCTGAAGCCGGGCCACTATACCGGTATGTTTCCCATAGACGACAATGCCATGTGGGAGAAAAATGCCGCCGTCGTGAAGCGCTTGCACCACCTGCGCTCGCGCATACTGGCGCTTGAAAAAATGACCAACCCATCTTCGACGCCATAATGGACATTCACCAGATTCTGAAGCAGCTTCCCCATCGCTACCCGTTTCTTCTGGTCGACCGTGTACTTGAATTGGAGAAGGGTAAACGCATCAAGGCGTTGAAAAACGTGTCGATCAATGAACCGTTTTTCACCGGGCATTTTCCGCATCGACCGGTCATGCCGGGGGTTTTGATGCTGGAGGCGCTGGCCCAGGCCGCCGCCTTGCTGGCATTCGATATGCTGGGTGTTACACCGGATGACAAGACGGTTTATTACTTCGCCGGCATCGACGGCGCGCGCTTCAAGCGGCCGGTGGAGCCTGGCGATCAGTTGCTGCTTTACGCCGAGCTTGATCGCATGAAATCCGGCATTTTCAAGTTTAAGGCACGCGCTACGGTGGCGGACGAATTGGCGGTCGCAGCCGAACTGATTTGCACGATGCGCACGATCGCCTGAGCCGCGTTTTTTCCTGGCACGGTTTGTCCAAGATTCATCCAACTGCGGTTGTCGACCGGCAAGCTGAGATTGACGGCACGGTCAGCGTCGGGCCGTATACCGTGATCGGGCCCGACGTGCGGGTGGATGCTGGTACAACCATAGCAGCGCATTGCGTGATTGAGGGCCGCACAAGTATCGGACGCGACAACCGGATCTTTCAATTCAACTCACTCGGCGCCATTCCCCAGGACAAGAAATATGCCGGTGAACCGTGCCGGCTGGCAATTGGCCACCGCAATACGATTCGGGAGTTCTGTACCTTCAATATCGGGTCGCCCGGCGACGTTGGCATCACGCGGGTGGGCGACGACAACTGGATCATGGCCTATGTGCATCTGGCGCATGACTGCAGTGTCGGCAGCAACACGATATTTGCCAACAATTCACAGCTCGCGGGTCATGTCCATGTCGGAGATTGGGCGATCCTGGGAGGATTCACCGTGGTGCACCAGTTTGTCCGGATCGGCGCCCACAGCATGACGGCGATGTGTTCGCTCCTGTTTGCCGATCTGCCTCCGTTCGTGATGTGCCAGGGGCAGCCGGCAGTGGCCCGATCCATGAATTACGAAGGTTTGCGGCGGCGCGGGTTTTCGGTCCAACGCCTGTCCGCGGTCAAAGCCATGCACAAGGCACTGTATCGAGGCAATCTGAGCCTGGATCAGTCGCGCGAGCAGATTCTTGAACTGGTTCAAACACAACCTGAATCCGCGGACGACGTGCGGATGATGTTGTCTTTTCTGGACCAGGTCTCGCCGCAACGCGGCATTGTCCGGTAGTTTGCGCATGGCATCTCGCGCGCCGGGGCGGTCCCCGCGGTGGCCCACAGTGGCGATGGTTGCCGGCGAGACCTCGGGTGATATGTTGGCCGGCCTGCTGCTGGACGGTTTGTGCTCTCGTTGGCCCGCTCTCCTGGCGTGCGGAGTTGGTGGCACACAAATGTCCAGGCGTGGGTTCGACTGCTGGTGGCCGAGTGAAAAGCTGGCGGTGCGAGGCTACGTGGAGGTACTGCGCCACTACCGTGAGATAACCGCCATTCGTGGTCAATTGAGGGCGCGCTTATTGCGCCAGCGGCCTGACATTTTCATCGGCGTGGACGCGCCGGACTTCAATCTTGAACTGGAGCGCGACCTGAAACAACGCGGAGTCAAAACCGTCCACTTCGTCTGTCCTTCGGTATGGGCCTGGCGCGCGGATCGCCTGGAGCGCATGCGTTCCAGTGTCGACCATGTCTTGTGCCTGTTTCCGTTTGAGCCGGCATTGCTGCGCCAACATCGCATTGCCGCGACCTATGTGGGCCACCCGCTGGCTGGGGTCATCCCGATGCATGCGGACCGGCAGGCGGCGCGGGGCGCGCTTGGACTGGGTGCTGAAGATCAGGTGATCGCCATTCTTCCCGGTAGCCGGCGTTCCGAGATACAGTATCTGGCGCGCAGGTTTTTTGACGCTGTTGCCATTCTGAAACGGTCGCGCCGGTCGCTTCGGTTTATCGTTCCGGCAGTTGCTTCGCTGCAGGCGGTGATTGCGCGAGTGGCGCAGGATGCCGGCGTGGCGCACGACGTTCAGATTTTCACCGGCCAGGCACACCTGGCGCTTGCTGCCTGCGATGTGACCTTGATCGCCAGCGGCACGGCCACATTGGAGGCAGCTCTTTTCAAGCGCCCCATGGTGATCGCTTACAACATGCACTGGCTGTCATGGCAAATCATGCGGCGCAAGCGTTTGCAACCCTGGGTCGGATTGCCAAACATCCTGTGTCGGGAATTTGTGGTGCCTGAATTGCTTCAGGATCAGGCGACTCCCACGGCGCTTGCCGCCGCGGTCAGCCAATGGCTCGATGCACCGGAGCAAATCGAGGCCTTGCAGCGGCGGTTTTGCGTGTTGCACGCCGAATTGCACCGCGACACAACCCAATTGGCTGCCGATGCGATCGAGAAGCTGCTTGAAGCTTGATCGGTTACCTCTTGCCTGGACCAATGCAGGCCTGATTGCCGGCGTAGATGAGGCCGGACGGGGGCCGCTGGCAGGCCCGGTGTTTGCGGCAGCGGTGATCCTGGATACTCGCAGCCCGATCCCGGGCCTGGCCGACTCGAAGATGCTCAGCGCCTTACAACGTGACCGGCTGTTCGATCGGATTTACGCCACGGCTTTGTGCTGCTCGGTGGCATGGGCCAGTGTGGAGGAGATCGACCGCCACAATATCCTTCAGGCGAGCATGTTGGCAATGGGTCGCGCAGTGCAGGGTCTGACGATCAGGCCGGTGAAAGTACTGGTCGACGGCAATCGGATTCCGGTGCTCGAGGTTGTCGCCGAGGCCATCGTCAGGGGAGATGCATTGGTTCCCGCGATTTCCGCCGCATCCATCCTGGCCAAAGTGCACCGTGACCGATGGTGCGGGCAACTGCACCTTCGTTATCCCGAGTACGGATTTGCAGCGCACAAAGGTTACGGTACCGAGCAACACTTGGCCGCGCTGCGAAAGCACGGCGCGTGTCCGGAGCACCGCAGGACTTTCGCGCCGGTTGCCGCAGTGCTGAGATGAGTGCCGGTGCAGGTCCGCGGCCCACGCGGGTGGGCGCTCGCGACAACCGTCTGATCAAGCAGTTGCGCCAGCTATCCCGGCATAACACTGCCTACAGAAGGCTGGGCCGGTTCTGGGTTGAAGGCGATCATTTGTGCCACGCCGCCATCGACCGAAATCTGACGCCGTCGATTGCCGTTTTTGCCGAGTCATTCTGGCCCAAGGCGCCCACCCGATGGGCCAAGGCGGCTGCCAGGACGGTTGTCGTGCCCGATGCGCTGTTTGACGAGATCAGTGGTCTGGAGTCTGCCGCGCGTGTCGGTTTCCTGATCGATTTGCCGCCGCTGTTTACGCCGCGCTCCGGTGTGGCTTCGGTGATTCTTGATCGGGTCCAGGATGCGGGCAATGTAGGCTCGATCTTGCGCAGTGCTGCAGCCTTTGGTTTTCGGCAGGTGCTTTCGTTGAAGGGCGGCGCCGCGTTGTGGTCGCCTAAAGTACTGCGTGCTGGAATGGGCGCGCATTTCGGGCTTGATCTCGCGGAAGGACTGGACGCATCCGAGGTGTTGGCGCTTGGTGTACCGTTGATCGTGACCAGCTCCCATCAAGGGAAACTGCTGCAGGATCTTGCCCTCCCCTGGCCGTGTGCCTGGGCGTTCGGACACGAGGGACAAGGTCTTGCCGATACGCTGTTGTCGCACGCGGCACTGTCAGCGCGTATCGGCCAACCCGGAGGTGAGGAGTCGCTCAACGTGGCGGCGGCGGCGGCAATTAGCTTGCATGCAAGCTCGATTGGTCGCTTGCAAATCCCCGGTGTGTGCTGATGTCCGCTCACTACGCTGGGCTACAATAAAGCGCTTTCCAGACACTATCCGCCCCCAGCGGCTCTGGAGCCAAATCCCCCTTTGAAAAGCAGCAGCCAGGAGTCGAATCCCCTGGATGCTTGGGCGTACCTGCAACCAACCCGGAGAAACCCGTGCTTTTGTCTCTCAAGGCAGCCATGCCCCATGCCATCCTGGCGCTCGCGGACGGCACGGTTTATCTGGGTGATTCGATAGGGGCCCCAGGCTCCTGCGCTGGTGAAGTCGTGTTCAACACGGCAATGACCGGTTATCAGGAAATTCTGACGGATCCCAGTTATTGTCAACAAATCGTCACGCTGACGTATCCGCATATCGGGAACTGCGGCGTCAATACCCAGGATACCGAATCGCGCAAAGTGCAGGCCGCCGGGCTGATCATCAAGGACTTGCCATTGGTGGCGTCCAACTTTCGTAGCGCCAGCACGCTCAGCGACTATCTGGCCGCGGAAAATACGGTTGCCATCGCCAATGTCGATACACGCAAGTTGACCCGGCACATTCGTAGCCAAGGGGCGCAAAACGGCTGCATTGTCGGTTTGGCTGAGGGGCAGCCGGTGACCCAGGCGGCAGTGGAAAAAGCCGTCTATACAGCGCGCATGGCGCCGTGCATGGCGGGGCTGGATCTGGCGCGGGTTGTGACGGTTGAAGCGCCGTACCAATGGACGCAGACCGAATGGCGCTTGGCCGGATCGAATACGGACGGCAAACCGGGGTTTGGCCAGCTAGTCGAAGCCCGTTTCCATGTCGTAGCCTATGACTTTGGGGTCAAGCGCAATATTCTCAGGCTGCTGGCGCAGCACGGGTGCCGTGTGACGGTCGTACCAGCCCATATGTCCGCCACGCAAGTCTTGTCATTCAAGCCGGACGGCATATTCCTGTCCAACGGGCCGGGCGACCCGCAGCCATGCGAGTATGCGATTGGGGCCGTCAAAGAGTTGATTGACATCGCGATACCAATGTTTGGCATCTGCCTGGGTCATCAAATCATGGCACTCGCCTCAGGCGCGAAGACCTACAAGATGAAGTTTGGCCACCATGGCGCCAACCACCCGGTGAAAGATCTGGACAGCGGCCGGGTCAGTATCACGAGCCAGAACCATGGTTTCGCGGTTGACGAAAAGTCCTTGCCAGGCAACTTGCGCACAACCCATGTGAGCTTGTTTGATGGCACCGTGCAGGGCCTGGCGCGGACCGACCGGCCGGCCTTCTGTTTTCAGGGCCACCCCGAAGCGTCGCCGGGTCCACACGATATCGCCTACCTGTTCGAGCGTTTTGTCGCGTTGATGGAGCGGCCGCGCCGGAGTGAACATGCCTAAGCGCGAAGACATCAAGAGCATCCTGATTATTGGAGCCGGGCCGATCGTCATAGGGCAGGCATGCGAATTCGACTATTCCGGCGTACAGGCATGCAAGGCGTTGCGGGAAGAGGGGTTCAAGGTCATCCTGATCAACAGCAATCCGGCAACGATCATGACCGACCCGGCCACCGCCGACGTAACCTATATCGAGCCTATCACCTGGCAGACAGTTGAAAAGATTATTGCCAAAGAGAGGCCTGACGCGATTTTGCCGACCATGGGGGGTCAAACAGCGTTGAACTGCGCACTCGATTTGTGGCACAACGGCGTGTTGTCCAAGTACCAGGTCGAACTGATTGGTGCCAGTCCACAGGCGATAGACATGGCCGAGGACAGGCTGAAATTCAAGCAGGCCATGACCCGTATTGGACTTGGGTCAGCGCGTTCCGGCATCGCGCACGGAATGGACGCCGCTTGGGCGGTGCAAAGGACGCTTGGGTTCCCGACTGTGATACGTCCCAGTTTTACGCTCGGCGGAACCGGTGGAGGCATTGCGTACAACGCGGAAGAATTCGAGGCCATTTGCAAGCGTGGGCTGGAGGCATCGCCAACCAGCGAGCTGTTGATCGAGGAGTCACTGCTGGGCTGGAAAGAGTTCGAGATGGAAGTGGTGCGGGACAAGGCCGACAACTGCATCATCGTTTGCTCGATCGAAAATCTTGATCCCATGGGCGTGCATACCGGCGACTCGATCACGGTCGCGCCGGCCCAGACCCTGACCGACCGGGAATACCAGATCATGCGCAACGCCTCGCTCGCGGTGTTACGTGAAATCGGAGTTGATACCGGAGGCTCCAACGTCCAGTTTGCCGTCAATCCGACGGATGGCCGAATGCTGGTGATAGAGATGAATCCACGCGTCAGCCGATCATCTGCACTGGCTTCCAAAGCGACCGGTTTTCCGATTGCCAAAATTGCCGCAAAGCTCGCGGTGGGTTACACGCTGGATGAATTGCGCAATGAGATCACCGGTGGCGCGACGCCGGCCAGTTTTGAGCCCAGCATCGACTACGTGGTTACAAAAGTTCCTCGTTTCGCATTCGAGAAATTTCCCGCAGCTGATGCGCGATTGACGACCCAGATGAAGTCGGTCGGGGAGGTGATGGCGATTGGCCGCACGTTCCAGGAATCGTTCCAGAAGGCTTTGCGTGGCCTGGAAGTCGGTGTCGACGGCATGAATGAGAAGACGCAGGACCGGGAGGTGCTGGAAAAGGAGCTTGGCGAGCCGGGGCCGGAGCGCATCTGGTATGTCGGTGACGCGTTTGCCCAGGGTATGAGTGTGGGCGAAGTGTTCGCCCTGACCAGGATCGACCCCTGGTTTCTGGTGCAGATCGAGGAAATCGTAAAAATCGAACTCGAACTTGAAACCAAGACGCTGGATGTGCTCGATGCCGCGACTTTGCGCGCACTGAAACGAAAGGGCTTTTCCGACCGCCGCTTGGCCCGGCAACTCAAAACCACCGACACGGTCATCCGCCAACGGCGCCACGCGCTCGGTGTGAGGCCGGTTTATAAGCGGGTTGACACTTGCGCGGCAGAATTTTCAAGCAATACCGCCTATCTATATTCGACTTACGAGGACGAATGTGAGGCGCAGCCAACCGGCAACCGGAAAATCATGGTTCTCGGCGGCGGGCCAAACCGCATCGGGCAAGGCATAGAGTTTGACTACTGCTGCGTGCATGCCGCGTTGGCGCTGCGTGAAGATGGGTACGAGACCATCATGGTCAATTGCAACCCCGAAACGGTGTCGACCGACTACGACACCAGCGACCGCTTGTATTTTGAGCCGCTCACGCTGGAGGACGTGCTGGAGATCGTGGACAAGGAGAAGCCGTTGGGTGTGATCGTCCAGTATGGAGGTCAGACGCCTTTGAAGCTCGCGCTCGATCTGGAGGCCAACGGCGTGCCTATCATCGGTACCAGCCCGGACATGATTGATGCCGCTGAGGACCGGGAACGGTTCCAGAAGTTGCTGCACGCGCTCGGTCTGCGCCAGCCGCCCAATGCGACTGTGCGCACCGAGCCGGAGGCACTGGAGAAGGCCGCTGCGCTGGGTTATCCACTGGTGGTACGCCCGAGTTATGTGCTGGGCGGCCGGGCGATGGAAATTGTGCACGAGCAACGCGACCTGGAGCGTTATATGCGCGAGGCGGTGAAGGTGTCGCATGCTTCGCCGGTGTTGCTCGACCGATTCCTGAATGATGCTATTGAATGCGATGTGGACGCTTTGTGTGACGGTCACCGCGTATTTATTGGTGGGGTCATGGAGCATATCGAACAGGCCGGCGTACACAGTGGGGATTCGGCCTGTTCATTGCCGCCGTATTCGCTGTCGGCGGCAACTGTCGCGCAACTGAAGCTGCAGACAGCGGCCATGGCCCGGGCCCTGAATGTAGTCGGGCTGATGAATGTGCAGTTCGCGATTCAACAGATTCGCGACCATGCGGAATCTGAGCAGGATCTGATTTTCGTCCTCGAGGTCAATCCGCGGGCTTCTCGCACCGTGCCCTTTGTCAGCAAGGCGACCGGCGTCCAACTGGCCAAAGTGGCCGCGCGTTGCATGGTGGGTCAATCGCTTGACGCGCAAGGCATCTTCGATGAAGTGACGCCGCCGTATTTCAGCGTTAAGGAGGCGGTTTTCCCGTTTGTCAAGTTTCCTGGCGTGGACACCATACTCGGGCCGGAGATGAAATCTACTGGCGAGGTCATGGGCGTGGGCAAGACTTTTGGTGAAGCGTTTGTGAAGTCGCAGCTCGGCGCCGGAACCAGATTGCCCCGCTCAGGCAAGGCATTCATCTCGGTCAAACAGAATGACAAGGCGCGCGCGGTTGGAGTAGCTGGCGCGTTGTTGTCGTTGGGCTTTGAGTTGATTGCGACCAGGGGCACGGCGGCCGCGATTGCCGCTGCCGGAATGGCCTGTCAGGTGGTGAACAAGGTCACCGAAGGGCGCCCGCACATTGTCGACATGATCAAGAACAACGAAATTGCATTGGTCGTCAATACGGTGGAGGAGAGGCGCAACGCGATCGCTGACTCGCGCCAGATTCGCACCTCGGCGCTGCTGGCCCGGGTAACAACGTTCACCACCATCGCCGGCGCTCAGGCCGCGGTGGAGGGCATGAAATACCTGGACACCCTTGACGTGGTATCGCTTCAGGAGCTACACGCCCGACTCGCGGCATAATCCGCACTCCCGCCGCGGCCCGCTCTGTGTATTCGCGCAGCGCTGTCCCGGCTGTTTCCGACCAGTTTCTTACATGGCAACCATACCTATTACCAAGCGCGGAGCTGAAAAGCTCAAGACCGAGCTACATCGGCTCAAGACCGTCGACCGTCCGTGGGTCATCAATGCCATTGCGGAGGCACGCGCGCAGGGCGACCTGAGCGAGAACGCGGAATATGAGGCGGCCAAGGACCGGCAGGGATTCATTGAGGGCCGCATCCAGGAGGTGGAGGGAAAGTTGTCGGCCGCCCAGGTGATCGACCCGAGCACCGTGGATGCCGGGGGCCGCGTGGTTTTTGGTGCCACGGTCGAGCTGGAAGACGAGTCTTCAGGTGACCTCGTCAAGTACCAGATTGTTGGCGAAGATGAGGCCGATCTGAAGCTGGGCCTGGTGAATATCAGTAGTCCGATCGCGCGCGCCTTGATCGGCAAGGAAGAAGGCGACACGGCCGAAGTGCGGGCTCCTGGCGGCACGCGCAGGTTCGAAATCGTTGCCGTCAACTATCTTTGAAGATATGTTTGCCGGGCCGCTCTGGATTGCGGCGCTCAGGTTTGACTGCGCTTCTTGATGCTGGCCTGTCTCGGCTTGGCGCGTTTGATCTGGCCACCTGGAGTCAGCCGCTGGTTTCCCAAAACGCGCAGGGTTCGAACTTCCGGCCGCTGGCCGCCTCGCTGGCTGTATTTGAGCACCTTGACTTCGCGTGGGCCTGGCATCCGGTCTTGCGCGGGCGCCGGTTCCTTGGCCGGCATTGGTCGCCACAGAACCAGCAACTTGCCGATGTGTTGAATCGGCGCGGCGCCAAGTTCGTTCGCCAGGGTGTCAAATAGGGCTTCGCGTTGCGCGCGGTCGTCTGAAAATACCCGAATCTTGATCAACCCATGGGCGTCCAGCGCCGCTTCTATTGCTTTCGTGACGGCCGCGGTCAATCCGTCAGAGCCGATCATGACGACCGGGTTCAGATGATGGGCCTGCGAGCGATGGTCCTTTCGTTGCGCTGCGCTCAGTTGAATTTTGGGCATATGACTATTATCGGCCGAACAAATCGGCCTGAAAAACCGGGCCAGCTAGCTCCGCACTGCGTCAATCATGAGTGCGTGTGTGGCTACCGAAGGCGGAAATGAAAACCAGGACCAGGAGCAAAAAGGTCAATAGGGCGTGGTTGAATGACCATGTCAATGACCCGTACGTCAAATTGGCGAAGCGGGAGGGTTATCGCGCCCGCGCCGCCTACAAACTCAAGGAGATCGATGAGGCTTTGCACTTGATCAAGCCAGGCGACCTCGTAGTTGATCTTGGGTCTTCGCCTGGTGCCTGGAGTCAATATGTTCGTCATAAGTTGTCGCCAAGGACCGCGACCGGCGGTGGCGCGGCCGTAGGGGCGCTCAATGGCGCGATCATCGCGTTGGACGTCCTGCCAATGGAGCCTGTCGAAGGCGCCACCTTCCTGCAAGGTGATTTCCGGGAGCCATTGGTATTGCGCCAACTTGCCGATGCAATGAACGGCAGACTGGCGGACGTGGTGGTATCGGACATGGCGCCAAACCTTTCCGGCATAACGTCCGCGGACGCATCGCGGATGGCAAATCTGGTTGAGTTGGCTCTTGACTTTAGTCAAAACCACATGAAACCCAAAGGCGCCTTGGTCGTCAAGGTGTTCCATGGCAGCGGTTACAGCCAACTGGTGAAGCGGTTCAAGGAATCGTTCCTGGTGGTAAAGCCGATCAAACCCAAGGCGTCACGGGACAAATCGTCAGAGACTTTTTTGGTCGGCATTGGTCTGAAAGGTGACTAGGTAGCGTGCATCCAATTGCCTCAAAAGTGTTAAGAACTGTAGCAATTACCTTCTACCAACTGCGGTTGAACGGCTCAATATCACGCATGCCACGGCTTGAAACGCCTAAAATGGGGCGCAAGTGTGTGTTGTCTTTTCTGTTGCCCGGTAATTGGAGCTTCGCTTGAATAATCAGTGGTTTTCTAAAGTCGCCGTATGGCTGGTCATTGCCTTGGTCTTGTTCACTGTTTTCAAACAGTTCGATACCCGCGGTGCCGCCAACGCCGGGTATCTTGGTTATTCGGATTTCCTGGAGGAAGTGCGCGGCAAACGAATCAAGAGCGCCATCATCCAGGAAGGCCAAGGTGGCACCGAGATAATCGCGATCACCAATGAAGACCGCAAGGTTCGCACCACCGCAACTTACCTTGATCGTGGCTTGGTAGGTGACTTGATTGCCAATGGTGTCAAGTTTGATGTCAAACCACGTGAGGAAGGTTCCCTACTTATGACCTTGCTGGTGAGTTGGGGACCGATGCTGCTGTTAATTGGAGTGTGGGTCTACTTCATGCGGCAAATGCAGGGTGGTGGCAAAGGCGGCGCTTTCAGCTTCGGCAAGAGCAAGGCGCGCATGCTCGATGAAAATACCAACCAGGTGACATTCGCCGATGTCGCCGGGTGCGATGAGGCCAAGGAGGAGGTCAAAGAGGTAGTGGACTTCCTTAAAGACCCGCAGCGGTTCCAGAAGCTCGGCGGCCGCATTCCGCGCGGGTTGTTACTCGTCGGCCCTCCGGGCACGGGCAAGACGCTGCTGGCAAAAGGTATTGCCGGTGAGGCCAAGGTTCCTTTTTTCTCGATCTCCGGTTCGGATTTTGTGGAGATGTTTGTGGGTGTCGGTGCGGCCCGCGTCCGCGACATGTTCGACAACGCCAAGAAGAATGCGCCCTGCATCATTTTCATTGACGAGATAGACGCCGTCGGCCGCCAGCGTGGTGCTGGTCTTGGCGGCGGAAATGACGAGCGCGAGCAGACGCTTAACCAGATGCTGGTAGAGATGGATGGATTCGAAACCAATGTCGGGGTGATTGTGGTGGCAGCCACCAACCGTCCGGACATCCTTGACGCAGCGCTGCTGCGACCGGGCAGGTTTGACCGCCAGGTGTATGTGACCTTGCCCGACATTCGAGGTCGCGAGCAGATCCTGAACGTGCATATGCGTAAGGTGCCGCTGGGTCAGGACGTCAGTTCCAATATCATTGCGCGCGGCACACCCGGCATGTCGGGCGCCGACTTGGCGAATCTTTGCAATGAAGCCGCGCTGATGGCGGCCCGGCGTAGCGCCCGTGTGGTGGAGATGCAGGACTTTGAAAAGGCCAAAGACAAGATCTTGATGGGCCCTGAGCGCAAGAGCATGGTGATGCCCGAAAGCGAGCGCATCAATACCGCGTATCACGAGTCGGGGCATGCCTTGATTGGTAAGCTGCTGCCAAAATGTGATCCAGTTCATAAGGTGACGATCATTCCGCGCGGCCGTGCGTTGGGCGTCACGATGAGCTTGCCGGCACAGGACAGGTACAGCTACGACAGTGACTATATGCTCAACCAGATCAGCATGTTGTTTGGTGGGCGTATCGCCGAAGAGGTTTTCATGCATCAGATGACAACCGGGGCGAGCAATGATTTCGAGCGCGCCACGCAGATTGCGCGCGACATGGTGACGCGTTATGGCATGACCGACGCGCTGGGTCCAATGGTATATGCCGAAAATGAAGGTGAAGTGTTTCTTGGCCGCTCGATTACCAAGACCACCAACATGAGTGAACAGACGATGCAGAAGGTTGACTCCGAGGTGCGGCGCATTATCGACCAGCAGTATTCGCTGGCGCGCAAGTTGATCGAAGACAACCAGGACAAGATGCATGCAATGGCTAAAGCCCTGCTCGAATGGGAAACGATAGATAGCGACCAACTGGACGACATCATGGCGGGTAAGGAGCCGCGGCCGCCCAAAGACTGGACACCGCGTGTGCCGGCGGCGGGCGGCGGATCGGGCGGGACGCCCGCTGTGTCTCCGGACCCTGCGCCCACCGTTGCCTGAGCAGCCGCATCCGGTTGCGTGACGATCACATATGGGGCTTCGGCCCCATTCTTTTGGACTTCCATGATCTGGCAGACATCCCGATTCGCGCTTGATATCGCAAGCCCGCGCGTAATGGGGATCGTGAATGTGACGCCTGATTCGTTTTCCGATGGCGGACAACACCGATCCGCGCTGGCCGCGCTGAAACACTGCGAAAAGCTGCTTGGCGAAGGTGCGCACCTGCTGGATATCGGTGGCGAGTCCAGCCGTCCGGGCGCGTTGCCACTGCCACTGGAAGAAGAGCTCGCCCGCGTGTTGCCAGTCGTGCGCGGCGCAGTGACGTTCGGCGTTCCGGTGTCGGTGGATACGTACAAGCCTCAAGTGATGCAGGCGGTGTTGGACCTTGGTGCCGACATAATTAACGACATATGGGCCCTGCGCCAGCCTGGCGCGGCGCAATTGGTGGCGCGTTATCCGGACTGCGGTGTATGTCTAATGCATATGCACGGCGAGCCACGGACCATGCAACTGCAACCGATGCAGGGCGACGTAGTGCCGCAGGTACTGTCCTTCCTGATTGGAGTGGCGCTTGATTTGCAGCGCCTGGGCCTGGACAAGGCGCAAATCGTCATTGACCCGGGTATCGGGTTTGGCAAAACGGTAGCGCAAAATTTCAATTTGCTTTCGCGCCAACGAGAACTGCTCGCTGGTGGGTATCCGTTGCTGGCCGGCTGGTCGCGCAAGTCCTCGCTGGTCGCCGTTACGGGCACCTCGCTTTCCAGCGCCGCGACGCTGGACAACCGGGCCCGGCTGGTTCCCAGTGTGGCGGCGGCTCTGCTGGCGGTCGAACGGGGTGCGCGGATTGTGCGCGTGCACGACGTCCGTGAGACGGTTCAGGCTCTGGCGGTTCTCAACGCCATCCTTTGAGTAACGACAAAACATATCAAGCAGCAAAAAGGGAACACTGATGAAAAGAAAATATTTTGGTACCGACGGTATTCGCGGGACGGTAGGCCGGGCGCCGATCACGCCTGACTTTGTGCTTCGACTGGCGCATGCCGTTGGCCGCGTTCTGAAACGCTCCGAGGCCAGGCCAACGGTGCTGATCGGCAAGGACACCAGGATCTCGGGTTACATGCTGGAAAGTGCCCTGGAAAGCGGTTTCAACTCTGCCGGCGTGGATGTCTTGTTGCTGGGCCCCTTGCCGACTCCCGGGGTGGCGTATTTGACGCGCGCACAGCGCGCTTCGCTGGGGGTCGTTATTAGCGCCAGTCATAACGCGTTTCCTGACAACGGCATCAAGTTTTTCAGTGCCCAGGGTGCAAAACTGCCCGACGCCTGGGAAATGGCGGTAGAGGTGGCGCTGGACGAAGCGCCGGTATGGGCGGACTCCGCCTCGCTGGGCAAGACCCGGCGCCTGGAAGACGCGGCAGGCCGTTACATTGAATTTTGTAAGAGCACGTTTGCCAACGACCTAACTCTCAAGGGCGTGAAAATTGTCGTTGATGCGGCCCATGGTGCCGCGTACCAGGTTGCGCCAAAGGTATTTCACGAACTTGGCGCTGAAGTGGTGGAAATCGGTTGTGCTCCGGACGGCCTAAATATCAACCACGAGGTGGGCGCAACACACCCGCAGGCACTGGTTGAAGCCGTAATTGCAAACCAGGCCGACTATGGAGTGGCACTGGACGGCGACGCCGATCGCCTGCAGCTGGTAGACGCATTGGGCCGGCTGTACAACGGTGATGAACTGCTGTATTTGATGGCGGACGACCGGCTTGGACGCGACGAACATGTTCCGGGCGTGGTTGGCACGCTGATGACCAACATGGCGGTGGAGGTCGCACTCAAGGCCAGGGGTGTGCATTTTGTGCGTGCCAAGGTGGGTGACCGTTATGTACTCGAAGAGCTGGAAAAAAACCAGTGGATTTTGGGTGGAGAGGGATCGGGTCACTTGTTGGCGCTCGACAAACATACGACTGGTGACGGCATTATCTCGGCCCTGCAGGTGCTGCAGGCCTGCGTCCGAAGTGGTCAAACGATGGCGCAATTGTTAGCCAGTTTGACCCTCTTTCCACAAGCATTGATCAATGTGCGGTTGCGCCCTGGCCAGGACTGGAAGTCCAACACACAACTCAAGATCGAGACGCTGTCAGTTCGCTCCGAGCTTGGCGACACCGGACGGGTATTGATTCGGGCCAGTGGTACTGAGCCGCTGTTGCGTGTGATGGTCGAAGCGCGTGACCCAGCCCAGGCGCAGTCTTGCGCCGAGCGGCTGGTGTTGACGCTCGCCGCATGAGCCGGGATCGCGCGGCAGATGATGAAAATAAATGTCGTGCGCGTGGACTATCGCGAGCCTTCCCATGCCCGGGCGTTGGTGGCGATGCTGGACGCCTACGCGCGCGATCCGGCGGGCGGTGCCGCTCCTTTGGGTGACTTTGCGCGTGCCAATCTTGTTGCGGCGCTGGCCGCGCGAGCGCAGGCGTTTAGCGTACTGGCCTTCGATGGTGAGTTGCCAGTGGGACTGGCGAATTGTCTGGAAGGATTTTCAACCTTCGCCTGCCGTCCACTGGTCAACGTGCACGATCTGGCGGTTGTCGCAAGTCACCGCGGACATCGCGTTGCTGAACGAATGTTGACCCTGGTAGAACAAATAGCGCGGGAGCGCGGCGCCTGCAAACTGACGCTCGAAGTGCTCTGCGGCAACCAAAGCGCGAACAAGTTGTATTCGCGCGCCGGCTTTGTGTCTTACCAGCTCAACCCGGCCATGGGTCACGCGGTGTTTTTGCAGAAGTCGTTGGCCTGAAAAGCCGGGGAACTTTCAACTTCACCAGGCCGAAGGTCAAATCAGCGCAGCGATTCTCGCCCCGGTGAGTTGTTCTTGCGCGGTCACAAGCGCCGGCACGAATTTGTGGCCGTGCCCGAGTGCCGATGCGGTCGCCAAACTCTGGTGGACCGCCTGCCCAACGGGCGATGGAACCACCACCATCTCGGCCAGATGGCCGTAGTAGCGCATGTCCTTGCGTGCATTGTCGAGCTCAAACGTCAGGCCACCGAAGTCTCCATCCAGCGTTTTTGCCATTGCCTGGAACAAACCCGAATTGACGCCGCCAGCCGATATCACCTTCACCAGTTGGCGCATATCCGCTCCCGCTTTGGCGCCCACGGCAAACGCCTCGGCGGTCGCCGTGCAGATAGCTTGCGCCACGAAGTTGTTCAGCAGTTTGATGATGTGTCCGTTGCCCGGACCGCCGACATGAAATATGTTCTCGCAATAGGCCATCAGAACCGGCTGGATGCGATCGAACACTTCCGGCGTGGCGCCCACCATGGTATTGAGTTTGCCGCGCTCCGCGTCCGGTGCCGAGCGTGCCAGTGGCGCGTCCACCAGCGTGACACCGCGTTGGGCACACTGGAGGCCAAGTTGTTGGGTCGATTCAGGTTCGCTGGTGGACGTATCGATGATCACCAGGCCCGGTCTGGCACCTGATAGAACGCCGTTTTCGCCCATCAGGCAG
>JANNGR010000316.1:0-4460 GCA_031403955.1 Betaproteobacteria bacterium | reverse complement strand
ACCCGTCGGTGTGGTGCTGTTCGTCGTGTCGGGCGTTACCGGCGTGAAGATGGGCGAGATTACCTGGGCCGTGTTGCCGTTCATCTACACCCAATACGCGGTGTTGTTGCTGTGCATGCTTTACCCGCCTATCGTGTTGTGGCTGCCGCGGCTGATGGGCTACTGATCGAGCGCCACAGCCATGCCCCTCTCGTCCGCGTCGCCCCGTGAGCTGTTTTATAGGCCGACAAAATTTCTCGGCTGGATCACACCGTCGGCCAACACCGTCGTCGAACGCGTCACGCTGGGTATCCTGCGCAACTTCCCGGATGTGTCGCCGCACTTCTCGCGCACTTCGGTGGTGGGCGCGGTCGATCCCTTCCCGCTGACCTATGACTTCGACGACATGCTGCACACGGCGCGGGTACTGGGCGACGCGCGACTCGATGTGGTGGCATGGAATGGCAGCAAAGGCGGCAGCCTCGACTTTGACCTCGACCACCAGCTGGTGGCGCGTATCGAAGCGCTGACCGGCGCCAGGTCGACCACCTCGACTCTGGCGATCGACCAGGTATTTCGTGAGGATGGCGTGAAGCGATTTGCGCTCGCCTGTCCGTATGTCGATGGATACCGCGCGCGCATCGTGGCAAGCTTTGCGCGCGAAGGTTACAAATGTGTCTCGGCGCGCAACGCCGGCCTTAGCGACAACTACTCTTTTTCGCAGATCCCCGCCGATACGATTGTCGGCATGTTGCGCGACATCGCACGGGCCAAACCGCAGGCCATCGTCACGTTCTGCACCAATTTCCCGGCCGCCCCACTGGTGGGCGAAATGGAACAGGAACTGGGCATCCCGATCTACGACACGGTCACGATGGGCGTCTGGGGTGCGCTTAAACGCTGCGGCGTTGTTACCCGGCCAGGCAACGCCTGGGGCAAGGTCTTCGAACGATGAACGGCAGTTGCGATTCGTTGCTGATCCGTGGCGCCCGCGTGTTGACGCTCGACGACGCGGATCGCGATTGGCCTTGCGCCGATATCGTGCTGGAGGGCGGTCGCATCGCGGCGATCGGCCCCGATGCGGGAACCGCCTGGCCGCGTCCCTTCACCCGCGTTATCGACGGCATCGGCCGGCTCGCGATGCCGGGCCTGATCAACGCGCATTTCCATTCGCCAGGCAACCTGATGAAAGGTTGCCTGCCAGGTTTCCCGCTTGAGGTTTTCATGTTGCACGAGGTGCCGCCGCTGTGTGCCGGTGGCGATGCCGCACGCCTGGTGTATGTGCGCACGCAGATTGGCGCGCTCGAGATGTTGCGCCGCGGCGTGACGGCGGTGCACGACGACGCCTACCATGTACCGGTAGCCAGCGTCGAGTCGATCGACGCAATCATGCAGGCCTACGCAGACGCCGGCATCCGCGCCACCGTGGCGATCGACCAGCCCAACGTCGTCGAGTATGAAAAATACCCCTACCTGGCCGAATTGTTGCCCGAGGCCGAACGTCGCGCAATGGACCAGGCGCCACGCCAGTCAAGCGCCGAACTGCTGGCCTTGTACCGGCATCTGATCGAGCGTTGGCACGGCGCCGCCGACGGACGGCTGGCGGCGGCTGTGTCCTGTTCGGCGCCGCAACGCGTGACCGTGGACTATTTCAGAGGCCTGTCCGAATTGTCACGCCAATACGACCTGCCTTTCAACATCCACATGCTCGAGACCAAGTTGCAGCGCGTGCTGGGGCGAGAGCAATTCGGCAAGTCGCTGGTGCGTTACGTGCACGACCTGGGCCTGCTGGACGAACGCATGCTGGTCATCCACGCGATCTGGATCGACGACGAGGACATCGCGCTGCTGGCCGCATCGGGTTGCACGGTGGCGCACAACCCGGTGTGCAACCTGCGTCTGGGCAGCGGCGTAATGCCGTACCTCAAGTTGCGCGATGCCGGCGTGCCAATCTGCCTGGGCAGCGACGAGATGAACACCGACGACTCCGTCAACCTGTGGTTCGTCGCCAAGACCGCCGCGTTGTTGCACACGCTGGCCACTCCCGATTACCGGCACTGGCCGAAACCGGCCGAGATGCTTGCCGCGCTCACCCGCGGCGGCGCGCGCGCCACAAGACGCGCCGGCAAATCGGGCCAACTTGCGCCTGGATGTGACGCCGACTTGTTGCTGCTGGATTTGGACACTGTGGCCTTTACGCCGCTGAACGATCTGCGCCGGCAACTCATTCACTGTGAAGACGGAAGCTCGGTCCAGACAACCATCGTTGCCGGACGTGTGGTCTACGAAAATGGACACATCACCAGCGTCGACGAAGCCGCCCTGCGTGCCGAGATGCGGGCGTTGCTGGCTGACAGCCTGGCGCAAAACACGCGCGCGGCACACGATGCACAGCGGCTGGAGCCGTATTACCGGGCCATGTATCTGAAGGCCGCATCTCAGGATGTCGGAATGAACCGTTGGCTAACATGATCCTTGATTCGGCAGTTGACCGCCGCTTCGATTTATCCTCGACTACCAACCCACGAAAGCAACCTATGAAGCAGTTTATTGCCGGCCTTGCCTTTTCTGCCCTTGTTTTGCCCTCGGGATTCGCCGCTGACCCGGCCACGATGCGGATTGCCGGCAACTTCTCGTCCAACACCAAACACATCGATCAGATCGAACGGCCCTTCTTTGTCAATCTTCCCAAGATCCTCGGTACACCGATGGCCATCAACTACAACGCGATGGACACCGTGGGCGTGCAGGCGGCCGATGCGCTGCGCATGTTGCGATCGGGCACGTTCGACGTGATGAGCGTGCAGATCGGCATGGCCGCGCGTGACGACCCGTTCTTCGAAGGCGTCGACCTGATCGGTGTCTCGACCAACCTGGTCGATCTGCGCAAGGCCGTCGATGCCTATCGCCAGGTGTTCGATGAGCGCCTGCAAAAACGCTTTAATGCCAAGGTCATGACGTTATGGCCGTTTGGCCCGCAAGTCTTCTACTGCAACAAACCGATCAAGTCGCTGGACGATGTCAAGGGCTTGAAAATACGAAGCTTCACGCCGTCGATGGCGGCACTGATCCAAAGCTTGGGCGCAACCCCGGTGACGATGCAGTTCTCCGAGGTCTATCCGGCCTTGCAGCGCGGTGTGGCCGACTGCGGCGTCACGTCACCCACCTCAGGCAACGCCGGCAAGTGGCCGGAGGTCACCAGCCACTTCCTGCCACTGTCGGTGTCCGGTTCGGTGCAAGGCCACTTCATGAATCTTGACTATTGGAAGAGGCTCTCACCCGAGTCGCAAGCCAAGACGCTGGCCGCGTTCAAGAACATGGAAGACCAGATGTGGCAATTGGCCGACCGGGCGAACGCCGATGCAATGAACTGCAATGTCGGTGGCGAGCCTTGCAAGGAAGGCACCAAGTTCAAGATGACGATGGTGCCGGTGACGCCAGCCGATGCGGCCAAGGTAAAGGCCGCTGTCACATCGGTGGTGTTGCCGCTGTGGAAAGAGAGTTGCAACAAGGTAGACCCCAAGTGCAGCGAGAGCTGGAACGCCACGGTGGGCAAAGCCCGCGGCTACAAGATCAACTGATCTGAAAGACCCGAGCCATGCCGCCCAATGCTCTGTCCCGCGTGCTCGAGCGCGCCATCGACGCCAGCGTGCTGGCGATCGGCTGGTGGCTGATCCTGTTGTCGGTGCTCACCTGCATCGAAATGGTGTCGCGCAAACTGTTCGCATTCAGCCTTCAAGGGGTCGATGAGGTCGGTGGCTACACCTTAGCCATCGTCGGCGCGGTGGGCTTTTCCTACACCTTGGTCACCCGCGGCCATACCCGTATCGACTTCCTCGTCAGCAAACTTCCGCTGCGCGGGCGCTCGGTACTGAATACCCTGGCCATGGTCACGCTGGCCGGCATGGCGGTGTTCGCGGTGCTGCGCGGCTGGGTGGTGCTGTCGGAGTCGATCGAGTTCCAGAGCCACTCGACCACACCGCTTCAGACACCGATGTGGATACCGCAATCGCTGTGGCTCGCAGGTTGGGCTTTGTTCACCGTGGTGGCGGTGTACATGGCAGTCCATTGCCTCGGACTGTTGTTGCGCGGCAGCCACGCTGAAGTCAACAAGGCTTACGGCCCGCAAACCCTGGAAGAAGAAATCGAAAGCGAAGCCGGCGACGTGCTGGCGGGCATCGCAGCCGAAAACCAGGTGCTGGCGTCAGCCGGCACGCGGGGAGCGCAACCATGATCGGCCCACTCGAAATCGGCTTGGGCTTCGTGCTGATGATGGGCCTGATGTTCCTGGGCCTGCATGTCGCCACCACCATGTTCATCACCGCCATCGTGGGCGGCACGCTGTACCTGGGCATGCCGGCCGTGATGGCGGTGGGCAACCAGTTCTGGGCCGCCAACGAAGACTATGTGCTGTTGTCGATACCGTTGTACATCCTGCTTGGCGAGATATTGGTGCGCGGTGGCGCGACCGGCAAGATGTA
>JANNGR010000315.1:0-20936 GCA_031403955.1 Betaproteobacteria bacterium | reverse complement strand
GATCCGGAGTACCTTACCGCCGACGCGACTTTCGTGCAGCAGCAGTTCCAGCAGGAGAAGATTGCAATGTCGGTTTTCTGGGCTTCGAGGGCCGCAAACCTCGAGAACGCAAAGGAGAGCAAGGTCGCCGGCAAGATGGCGACTGCTGCCGCGCCACGGGCGGTGAAAGGCGGTGTTCCGGCTGTCCAGTATTCGTGGGACGGATGGGCCATCGCGAAGAACATCACGGAAGCAGAGGCCGAGGCGGCGTTCAGGGTGGCAGTCGAAGGCGCCAGTGCCGACATGGTGCGGAAGAACAACGACGCCGCAGTCTGGCTCGTCGATGGTTTCAAACCCTCGGCGGTGGCCAAGGGTGCGATCGACACGATCGAGAATGGCGCTCCGTCCGCGCCCTCCACCGTGTGGCGCGGTTTCATCGATGGCGCGGTCTCGAAGAATGTTCCCGACTACCTGCTGGGCAAGAAGACCGCCGTCGAAACGCTGCAGAAGATCGAAGCCGACTACAGGGTATCGGCGAAGGAAGCGGGCTTGCTGAACAAGTAACGCTTCTGCGGCACTCGCATCAAAACGCCGGTTCGCCGGCGTCTTTCGAGCCAGGCAGCGAGGGCAATTGCACCCGATCCCAGCCGCTCAGGGTCTCGATCGCACGACCGACGCGAAAAACAGTAGGCTCGTCGAATGGGCGCCCGATGACCTGTACTGCCAGAGGCAGGCCATCGGTGCCCAGACCGATGGGCACCGTCATCGCCGGGTGGCCGGTGAGGTTGAACGGGCTCGATTGCAGCGGCCACGCCGAGGCCAGCGGCTGCGCGTCGAACCGCGGGGCGGTGGCCAGGCTGACTGCGGTAATCAAGCCATCGTAGCGTGCAAGAATTTCATTGACCTCGTCGGTCAAACGCCGCCTCAGACGAAGCGCGTTCAGATATTCCGACGCCGTGATCGAAATGCCGGCGACGAATCGCCTGACCGTGATCTCGCCGAAGTCAGCCCAGCGTTGCTGAAGGCTTGCCTTGTGCAACGCGTAAGCTTCCGCGTTCATGATCACGCGGTTGCAGGAGTGGAAGAGAGCGTAGTCCGGCAACGCTATGTCTTCGACACGTGCGCCGTTCTCGCGGAGCAGCGTGAGCGTTTTCTCGATTGCGCTCCGGACGTCGGAAGAAAGCAGGCTGCTGGTCTCGAAGAATGAGCGCGGCACGCCCAGCCGCAGCCCGGCTACGCCGTGTTCGAGCGTGCACCGGAAGTCCGGTACTGGAATGTCGGCACTGGATGGATCGAGCGGATCGTGCCCGGCCATGATCTGCAGCGACATCGCGGCGTCTTCCACGGAGCGCGACAGGGGTCCACAGTGATCGAGGCTCCACGCTAGCGGGAAGACCCCGCATCGCGAAACCCGCCCATATGTCGGCTTCATCCCGACCGTGCCGCACCATGCCGCCGGCCCCCGGATCGATCCAGCCGTGCATGACCCTATCGCCGTTCGAACGAAGCCTGCAGCTACGGCGGCGGCCGATCCCGATGAAGAGCCGCCGGGGACATGCTCGAGGTTCCAGGGATTGCGGGTCGGGGGAAAGGGCAAGTCGAAACTCGGGCCGCCAAGCGCGAACTCGAACGTCGCCAGCTTTCCCAGCATGATTGCACCGGCGTCCCTGAATCGGGACGTAATCCCGGCGTCCGCTTCGGCCACGTGACCGAGCCGCAGCTTCGAATGGCATGTGGTCGGCAATCCCGCGACGTCGATGATGTCCTTTACCGCATACGGAATTCCGTGCATGAAGCCGCGGTCGTGACCCTGCCGCAATTCGAGGTCGGCCGCGCGTGCCGCAGACATCGCGTTCTCATCATCAACTGCCACGAATGCGTGAACCGTTGTATCCGACGCGGCAATTCTGTCAAGTGCATCACGCGTGACCTGTTCCGATGACACCGAGCCCGCCCGCAAAGCCCGCCCGAGCTCCGCGATGGACAGCAAGCCTGTCGTCATGACGGGAAAATACCGGAACGAAGCACAAACACCGTGGACGGTTCGGGGTTCGATTGAGAGGCGTGGTTGACAATTTCGACGTGTTTCCTGACATCGGCAAAGTCCGCGAGCGCGCCCATGCGCCGCTCCGGAGGAAGGGCGATCCCCTCCCTTTTCAACCAGTACTCGAATTCCGCGAGGAGTGTGTCTCGTTCGTCCATCTTGGTGACCACCAGTCTTGCTGTTCAAATCTGCATCGGGTCGGGGCTCCACTGTCATGGCCGCGAGGCAACTGCGTTGCCTCCGACGCTGACGACCGTCAGTCTAGTGCTTGATGTCGGTCTGTACAGGTTCGACTGCGGCTTGGCTAGAATACTAACCACAGCGCAGCCGTACCGCCTGCACGCAATTTAGAGACTTCTATGGCCGTCATCGGCGTACATCTGAGAGAACTGCGCTCCCGGCGCAAGCTGACCGTGCGCGAGCTCGCGGCGCGCTCCGGTGTCTCCCACGCGACGATCTCTCTCGTCGAGCGCGACAAGACCAGTCCGAGCGTCGACACGCTCGCGGCGATGCTGGACGCTCTGGGCACCACGCTGGTCGGGTTCTTCGACGATATTCGTCAGTCGATGCCCTGCTCGCCGTTCTATTCGAATGAGGATCTGGTCGAGATCGGCAATGCCAAGGCGATCTCGTATCGAATGCTCGGCGCGAACCATGCGAATCGAAGAATCCTGATGCTGCGGGAGACCTACGGGATCGGCGCCGAAACCGGCGTGGCGTTCTCGCACACCGCCCAGGAGACCGGCTTCGTGCTGCGGGGATCGGTCGAGGTCACTATCGGGACCGAGTCGCGCGTGCTTAAGGAAGGCGATGGGTACTATTTCGACAGCCAAACTCCGCACCGATTCAGGAACGTCGGTGACACAGTCGCGGAGGTCATCAGTGCGGTCACGCCGCCGACCTACTGAGTACGTCGATGGCGGCGCCGGTCGCAAGGTCCGGCCCGGATTGGAACCAGCGCGGGCGATCGCCGGCTAGAAAACTGAACGCTGCGACACGACGGCCTGGCTCGTACCGCTTTGGCTCTCCGACATCCGCTACGCTTGTCTCGCCCCAATTCGATATACGGATCGAAAGCCGAACATCATGTCCATGCCACGAAACTTGTCCATGCTAGCGTTTATCGCAACGAGCCCGGTGGCATGCCGCCCGCGGAATTCACCGCGCTGGTGGCGCACCCACTACCACTTCTGGGGCAAGACGATCCGCGAGCTGGGAATCAAGATTGACTGAAGCACAGTCGGCTGGGATCGACAGGGACACAGCGCGGAGGTGGCGTTCCTGCTCGAGCGCGCAGGCATCGCATTGCCGGCGGAGCGAATGGCTGAAGTCGCGGCGGAGTATGAAAGCTTCCGGCAGCAGCTCGCGCTCGTAAACGGCGCGTATGCGGCGCAAGACGAGCTTGCCGCGCGAGCCGCCAAATTGGAGATCAAGCCCGACCGCAACTTTGCCGACATCATCCGCCAGTACATCGCCGACCGCGCGAACCAAAGATGAACTTCGCTGGACACCCAGGCCAATCGCGGCCAGGTGTTTGTTGGAACATCTCACGATACCCCGGCATTCTCCGTCACGGCAATGGCGCAGGGGTGGAACCGCACGGCCGCAAGCGCTGCGCACACACTGACCGATTGCTCATCCTGGCCGATAGCGGGGGCAGCAACGGGTCGCGCACACGCGCGTGGAAGTACGAATTGCAAACTCGCTTTTGCGATCGCTTCGGGCTCACCGTCACGGTGTGCCACTATCCCCCGGGCACATCCAAGTGGGCCAATCTGGGAAGTGCGAAGCAAGATTGGGAATCGAATTGCCCGTGTGCTTTTTGCCGTGGAGCATTCCGAAGTAATCTTGCTGCACGGCTTCATCAAAAAGACCCGGCAGACAAACCCAGCGGATATTGAGCTGGCAACCAAACGCTTGAAGGAGTGGATCAATGGTCAAGGCAACTAAGGTGAACCCGCATTCGGGTAGCAGTTTTGATGACTTCCTGAAAGAGGACGGCATCTTTGAAGAAGTGCAGGCCCGCGCACTCAAACGGGCCTTGGCTGAGCAACTTGACGAGGCCATGCAAAGCGGCAAACTCAGCAAAGTGCTAATGGCGCAACGCATGGCGACCAGTCGCTCTCAATTGGATCGCGTTCTCGACCCGAGCAACCTGTCGATTCAATTGGACACCTTGATCAAGGCAGCCAGCGCCGTGGGCAGAACGGTGGAGATTCGGTTGAAACGGGACAACAAGCGCGCGCGGGTCAGCGCGGCAAAATAAAAGCTGCCAGACCGGGGCCTGGGCAGGAACAAACTGGTGGAGCAGTTGAGCGCGCATGCACTTTCCTCCTGGGATACAGAAAACAACTTTCGCGCCGTGGCAGCGGATAACGCGCCCGAGGCCAGCTCCAACCCAGGAGCGATTCCGAATCCCACAGCACTGCCACCGGCGCAGCACCAGGAACGATCTCCTTCAGCAACTCGATCTTCTTCACGCTCAGCTCTACCGCCAGGTTGCTCAGCCCGGTGAAATTTCCGCCCGGTTGCGCGAGGTTTTTGACGACTCCCAAGCCAACCGGATCCTCGGCGCCCGCCATCACGACCGGGATCGGCAAAGCGGCCCGCTTCAGGGCGGCCAGCGCCGGCCCCGCCGCGACGATTACGTCCACCTGCAGCCGGGCCAATTCGGCAATCAGTGCGGCATAACGCTCGGCCTGGCCCTGCGAACTGCGCGCCTCGGTCACGAAATGCTCACCGTACACATAGCCGAGCTCGCGCAATCCGAGCACCAGCGCGTGGGCGGGTGCAGACCGGGGCTGGGGTCCGGCCATATCGGCGGCCGCGTAACCAACGCCGAGCGTGCCGATCCGATAGACCTTGCGCGCGCTCTGGGCGTATCCAAAAGGCGACGCGACCCACAACCCGCCTCCCATGGCGCCGATCAAGGACCGTCGCTTCATCATTCAATCACCTCGTCGGCGCGCGCCAACAGAGACCGCGGGATCGTCAGTCCGAGGGTTCGCGCCGACTTTCGATTGATCACCAGTTCAACCCGCGTCGGCTGAATGACAGGCAGGTCGGCGGGCTTGGCGCCCTTGAGAATCCGGGCCGCGTAGGCACCCAGTTGACGGTGGACGCCGGCCAGATCGGTTCCGTAACTCATCAGACCGCCACTGGTGGCGAACTCGCGCCACTCGAAAATGCTGGGCAGCGCGAGGCGCGTCGCCAACGCCACGAGTTGTTCACGCTGGCTATTGAAGAACGCGTCGTTGCTGACAATCAACGCGCCGATCCGCTTCTCGGTCAGCGTCTTGAAGGCGGCTTCGATCTCACGCCCGGTGCTGGCGTGCAGAACAAGCAACTGAACCCGGGCAGTGGCCGCGGCGGTACGGACCTCGCTCTCGATCGACTGGGCGCCCGCATTCATCGGGTTGATCAGAATCGCAATTGTCGCCACGCGCGGCACCATTTCGTGCAGCAGCTCCAGCCGCTTGGCATTGAGCGCGGCGGTGAACATGTAGACGCCCGTAACGTTGCCGCCGGGGCGGTTGAGGCTGGCGACCAGGCCGTCGGCGACCGGGTCGCGCCCGACCGCGAAGACGATCGGCACCGATGTTGTCGCGGCCTTGGCCGCCCGGGCCGGAATCAGGCCGCCGCTGGTCACCATCACCGCCAACTGGCTGCGCAGCAGGTCGGACGCCAATGCGGGCAGACGATCCACTTGATCGTGCGCCCAGCGGAATTCAATCGTGACGTTGTGGCCATCGCTGAATCCCGCCTCGGCCAGGCCATCCAGGAATGGCTTGACGATTTGCGGGGCGGGCCGGGTGCCACCGAGAAAGCCGCTTACCGGCCGCGCCGGTTGTTGTGCGCGGATGGGCAGCGCGATCAACGGCGCCATGGCAACCCCGGTTGCGCGTGTGAGGACATCGCGTCGTTTCATTCAATCACCTGGTTGGCAGCGGCGCTCGGGACAAGCCAGGTACGCGTTTTCGGTTCGGTAGCAAAAGGACTTGACCACGACCTGGTTTTGCTGGTTGATTCACCCAAGGGTACAGCGCTTCGCACGGTTGGCCTTCAACGCGAAATGAAACCCTCGGGCTGATCGTCAGCACAGGCCGAGGCGAGCCGGCGGCGGGCATTTGTGCGCGCAACAACGCCGCGTGACCTGAGAGGCCGGCGCCAAACGCGAGCACGAGAACTCGTCGATGGCTCATTCGATCGCTCCTTCGCTCCAAGATCATTAATGAGATCGACGCCGCCTTGCACCAGCTCCGCCGCCGATCGGTCGGCTTGTTCAACCCCGGTGACCCAGCGCCATTCGATGCGGATGTTTTGCCCCTCCAGGTAGCCGCGTTCAGCCAGGGCCCGGCGCGGGTTCTCCTGCGTGTCCTGCGCCGGCGCGCTCCAGCGCATGAAGCCGAGCCGGCGCCGCTTGCCGGCGGTCTGTGCACCCCCTACGCGAGCAAACCCCAGTGCACAGCCGCCAAAAGTCAATTGGCGCCGGTTCATTCGATAACCTCATCGGCACTCACCAACAGCGACAGCGGAACCGTCAGGCCAAGTGCTTTGGCGGCCTTCAGGTTGACCACGAGTTCGAGCTTGGTAGCCTGTTCGAACGGTATATCGCCCGGCTTCGTACCCTTCAGGATCTTGTCGACCATACTCGCCGAGCGCCGGAACATGGCGGCAAAGTCGCCCTGGTAGGAGACCAGCCCGCCGACGTCCAGGTAGCTTGCATGGCCCCAGGCCGATGGCAACCGGTGCCGGATGCATAACTCGCCAAGCTTCGCGCGGTAGGTGTAGAAAGTGGCATCGGCGAGCACGGCGACGGCATCGACCCGCTGCTTGACCATTGCCGCGAAGGCGGCTTCGAAGTCGTCCGGGCCGCGGGCCTCGAATACCAGGAGCTGCACGCCAAGCGTTCGCTCATCGTTTCGGAGCCCGTTTTCGAGGTTTTCTCTGGACAGTGTGTATGGGTTCATCAACACGGCGAAGCGGCGCGACGCGGGCGCGATGTCCTTTAGCAACTGCAAGCGCTTTTCCAGCACGCCCTGGAATGCGCCCGACAGCCCGGTTATGTTGCGGCCAGGGCGCGCATGGCTGGCGGCGAGCCCCATGATGACCGGGTCGTCGACCGCCACCGCAACCACCGGTATCGTGGTGGTCGCGTCCCGCGCCAGCATCGAAGGGCGCGGGCCGGCCATCACGAGCACGTCCGGTGCCAGCGCAATCAACTCGGCCAATAAAGCGGGCAGGCGTTCCGGCTTGCCCGCCGCCCAGCGGAATTCGAAAACAAGGTTCCGCCCTTCGGCATAACCCAGTTCGCGCAAGCCCTGGCGCAACGGTTCAACCATGTTGCGTTGTGTGGCCGAATCGGGCTCGACGCCACCCAGGAAGCCGATCAGCGCCTTGCGGGTAACGGATTGCGCCCAGCCTGCCGAGGGTGAGAAGAGTAGTGCGAAGGCCGTAACAGGCAAGGTTCGCCGTTTCATTCGATCACCTCGGTTGCCCGCGACAACATGGCCGGCGCCAGCGCCAGTCCAAGCACAGCTGCCGTTTTCAGATTCACGATCAACTCGTATTTAGCCGGCGGCTCGACCGGCAACTCAGCCGGCTTGGCGCCCCTCAGGATTCGGTCCACATGGGTCACCGTGCGCTCGACCAGTTGCTCCAGATCGGGCCCGTAATACAACGCGCCACCGGCCTCGACGAAGCGGCGCGAGGTTCCGATCGACACCAGCTTGTGCTTGATTGCAAATGCGGCTATCTCCGGCAAACGCGAGTTGATCACGCCGTCGCCAATCACGTACAACGCGTCCATCCGGTGCGCGACGATACGTTTAAGGGTCGGGACGATGTCCTGCGCCCGCGTGACGTCATAGGTGTCGATCTGCATCCCAAGCGCGCGTGCCGCGCGTTCGGTGGCGGCGCCGTAACGCTGTACACCGGGTGATTTTGAATTGAACAACACTGCCACCCGCATCGCGGCGGGCACGGCTTCCTTTAGCACTTGCAGCGTCTTGCCCGCGGTTTCCGGCAACTCCCAGGCAGTGCCAGTGACGTTGGCCCCCGGTCGTGCCAGGCTGGCCACAAAACCGACATCAACCGGCAAGGATGCGCCGAGCATCACGATAGCAACCTTGCTGGTCGCTTGGCGGGCGGCCGCGATCGGGTCGTTGGTCACGGCAATTATCAGCTCGACCTCCAGCCGAACCAACTCGTCCGCCAGCCTCGGCAGACGCGTGACGTCACCTTCGGCGTAACGCCGCTCGACCACCAGGTTGGCCCGCTCGTCATAACCGGCGCGCCGCATCAACTCGTACAACAGGCGCCGCCCGCGTAACGCCTCGTCCGAATCGGCCTTGTTCAGCGACAACCATCCGATGTGCCGCACCCCCGTGCCGGGCCGGGCATCGCCGGCCAGCGCGCCGCTGCGGCTAGCCAGGCCAAGCGCGGCCGCGCCAAGCAGCGATGTGAGTGTGCGCCGTTTCATGCCATCACCAGCCTCAATGTACGTTTCAGTGTGAGGGTGAACCATAGTCTAGTCAAGCACGCCTTGACATCGCAGCATGGCGGAAAATGGGGCTTCTGCTGTTTCCTGGAATCATCGGCCATGACGCTCAACCGCGGCACCTCACTCCTGCTGAATCTTGGTCATGCGCTGGACCATATGTTCCTGCTGATTTTCGCCACGGCGGTAACCAGCATTGCGGTCGAGTTCGGTTATAGCCGCTGGGAAGACCTGATGCCCTATAGCGCCGGCGCGTTCCTGCTGTTTGGCATCGGTTCGGTGCCGGCTGGCCGGCTGGGGGACCTGTGGGGCCGGCGCAGCATGATGGTCATCTTCTTTTTTGGCATGGGCGCCTCGGCGCTGTTGTGTGCCAGCGTGCAAAACGCCTGGCAGATGGCGGCCGCGCTGGCGCTGTTGGGAGCGTTCTCCGCCATCTACCATCCGGTAGGCATACCGATGTTGTTGCAACACGCGCGCAACCCCGGCATGACGATCGGGGTCAACGGCCTGGCGGGAAACCTGGGCATTGCCTTGGTCGCCATCCTGACCGGTTTCATGGTCAAGTACGCCGGCTGGCGCGCGGCGTTTTTGGTGCCGGGAATTTTGTCGTTTATCTGCGGCATTGTCTTCATGCGCGTCGCGCCGCAAGAGACCGAGTCGCCGGCCAAACGCAAGGTCAAGGCGCCAGTGGATCTGCCGCCCGACATGCTGGCGCGCCTGTTTGTGGTGATGACTTTCGCTGCCATCTCCAGCAGCCTGTTGTTCAACCTCACTACCAACGGCAACGGCCAATTGATGCGTGAGCGTTTCGAGGGCGTGGTGGATGACCCGGCCCAGCTCGGCATCATGCTGGCCGGCGTGTACGCGGTAGCGTCGTTCGCCCAAGTGGTGGTCGGGCGGCTGATCGACCGTTACCCGCTAAAGCGGCTGTATCTGGGCATCGTGTTGCTGCAGATTCCGATGTTGCTGCTGGCCGCCCACGCCCAGGGCTGGTTATTGTTCTGGCTGCAAATTGGTTTCATGGTGGCGATATTCGGCGCCATTCCATTCACCGATGCGATGATCGTGCGTTACGTGGACGATGCCATCCGGTCGCGCGTCACCGGCATGCGGCTGGCAGTGTCGTTTGGCGTCAGTTCGCTGGCGGTATATTCGTTGGGCCCGGCCGTCAAGGCGGCCGGGTTCGCCAGCTTGTTGCTGGTTATGGCGGTAATCGCCGGTTGCAGCGCCGTGTTCGTGTTGCTGTTGCCGGGGGAGACGGCGGCTGCAAAGAGACCGCTGAACCACCCGGTCTGAAAGCCTTCAAG
Organism: Betaproteobacteria bacterium; assembly: GCA_031403955.1. GTDB lineage: Bacteria > Pseudomonadota > Gammaproteobacteria > Burkholderiales > Burkholderiaceae_C > CAISIP01. The sequence continues at coordinate 11,107 of JANNGR010000315.1, read as the reverse complement.
GAGAAAAAATGCCCACGTACCACATCGAAATGATGGAAGGCCGCACGGTCGAGCAAAAGAAGAAGCTGGTGCAGGAAATCACCCGTGTCACGGTCGAAGTGCTGGGTGGCTCGCCCGACGCGGTGGACATCCTGATCGTGGATGTCAAACGCGAAAACTGGGCCACTGGCGGCAAGTTGTGGTCCGAACCGCGGCCGTGACGCGTTGACACGCCCAGCGACGCTGCCTGAGCTGCAGGCACGTTACGGCCAGCGCTACCGCTGGTTGTTGTTGCTGGCCGTGATGGTCGGTTCGATGGCGGCAATCATGTCGTCGACCATCGTCAACGTCGCCGTGCCCGACATGAGCCGGCACTTCGCGGTTGGCCAGGACCGGGCGCAATGGGTGGCCTCGGGCTTCATGGTGGCGATGACGGTTTCGATGCTCACCACGCCGTGGCTGCTCGGGCGTTACGGTTACCGCCGCACCTACGCCGGCACGATGTGGGTATTGCTGGCCGGCGGCGTGGCCGGCGGCTTTTCCAACGATTTTTCGCTGGTGCTGACAGCGCGGGTGGTAGAGGGCCTGGCCGCCGGTGTGGTGCAGCCGATCCCGGCCATCATCATCCTGCGCGCCTTCGAACCACATGAGCAGGGCCGCGCCATGGGCTTTTTCGGTATGGGCGCCGTGTTGGCGCCAGCGCTGGGCCCCAGCCTGGGCGGCCTGCTGGTGGACTGGTTTGGCTGGCGTTCGATCTTCTTCATGGTGGTGCCGTTTTGCCTGGCGTCGTTGTGGATGTCGGCGCGGTTTGTGCCGGTGACCGCGCCCGGTGGCGTGGCAGCCAACCGGTACGGTGCACCACTCGACTGGCCCAGCTTGCTGCTGGCCAGCATTGGCACCTTGAGTCTGCTAAATGGGCTGGTGCAGTTGCATGGCGGACTGACAGCCCCAGCCGCATGGTTGCTGTTTGGCGCGCTGGCGGCGCTGGTCTGGTTCGTTGCGCGGCAACGGCGCCTGAGCGCGGCGATGGCACGCGGGGAATCGGGTGCGCCGCTGATGAACCAGGCCCTGTTTGCCGACCACCGCTTCGCCATGGGAAGCAGCGTGGCGTTCATTTACGGCATGGCGTTGTTCGGCTCCACCTACCTGCTGCCGGTCTATATGCAACTGGGCCTGCAGTTGTCACCCAGCCACGTGGGCACCTTGCTGCTGCCATCCGGCCTGGCGCTGGCCGGCACGATTGCGCTGGTGGGCCGCCTGTCAGACCGCCACCCGACGCACATACTGGTCAGCACCGGGCTGGCGCTGCTGGCGTTGTCGTTTGGTCTGATCCTGACGGTCCATCTCGACACCCCACTTTGGGTGGTGGTGGCCCTGGGCATCCTGGGCCGCATCGGGCTGGGTTTTATCCTGCCCTCACTCAGTCTAGGTGCCATGCGCGGCCTGCACAACGACTTGATCGCGCAGGGCGCGAGCGCGATCAACTTTGCGCGCATGCTGGGCGGCGCGGCCGGTGTGAGTCTGTGTGGCATCGTATTGGAGTGGCGCCTTGCGGCCCACGGTGACAACCTGGCCACGCTAGCCAGCAGCCCGGCGCGGCTGGCCGCATTCAACGAGTCGTTCCTGATGCTCGCGGGCTTGTGCCTGCTGGCACTGCTGGCGGCCTGGCAACTGCGTGAACCCGGCGCGCCAGGCCGACCATGAAACTCGGGCCGGCGCAGGCGTTGCCGCGCCCGACCACAGGGGGATAAACTCGGGGCCATGTGCCAACTGCTTGGAATGAACAGCCGGCTGCCAGCCAGCCTGCATTTGAGTTTCACCGGTTTTTCGCAGCGTGGCGGCGCCACCGGCCACCATGCCGACGGCTGGGGCATCGCCTTCTTTGAAAGCGACGGCTCGCAACCGGGCAAAGGCATCCGGTACTTTGTCGACAAGCAGAGCGCGGCCACCTCCCCGATTGCGCAGATGCTGCGCAACTTTCCGATCAAGAGCCACAATGTCGTGGCGCATGTGCGCAAGGCTACGGTCGGGCACGTCACGCTGGAGAACAGCCACCCGTTCGTGCGCGAGTTGTGGGGACGCTACTGGGTATTTGCGCATAACGGCGATCTGAAAGATTTCGCGCCCGCGCTGCATGGCAGTTTCAAGCCGGTGGGTGATACCGACAGCGAGTGGGCGTTTTGCTGGCTGCTGCAGGAGCTGGCCAAGTCACATGCCGGTGTGCCCAGCGTTACCGAGCTGAGTTTGACGCTGCGTGAACTGGTGCCGCGCATTACCCGCCACGGAACCTTCAATTTTCTGCTCAGCAACGGACAGGCACTGTGGACACACGCCAGCACCAATTTGCATTACCTGGTGCGCGAGCATCCGTTCACGGAAATTCACTTGCGCGATGAAGACGTAAAGGTCGACCTGGCCGAACTCAATGGCCCCGACGACCGGCTGGCGATTGTGGTCACCGAGCCGCTCACCTCGAATGAAAACTGGACCCAACTCGCGCCCGGCGAACTGGTGACATTTGTCGACGGAAGCCCGTTGCCGTCACCACTGGCGTTGCAAGCGGCCACCCGCGGCTGAGCTGGCTGGCCGGCGCACCACGGCTGGCAGCCGCCCATGCCTTTCCCGCGCCATCACGCGATCGCGGCTTCGAGCGCGTCAACAAACATCGCCGCCACGTCAAAGCCGGTCTGGTCGGTGATCTCCTGGAAGCAGGTTGGACTGGTAACGTTTATCTCGGTCACCCAGTCCCCAATCACGTCCACGCCCACCAGCAACAGCCCGCGCGCCGCCAGCACCGGACCCAAAACCTCGCCAATCTCGCGGTCACGTTTGGAAAGCGGCTGTGCAACACCCTTGCCCCCCACTGCCAGGTTGCCGCGCACTTCGCCAGCTTGCGGAATACGCGCCAGACAAAATGGCACCGGTTTGCCGCCGATCACCAACACCCGCTTGTCGCCCAACGTTATCTCGGGCAAAAACTTCTGCACCATAACTGACTGCGCGCCGCCACGGTTCAGCGTCTCGGTGATCGAACCCAGATTGAGCCCGTCTTCCTTGACGCGAAATATGCCGGCGCCACCCATGCCGTCCAGCGGCTTCAGGATGATGTCGTGGTGCTCGGCATGAAAGCGTTTTATGTCATCGGCGTTGCGTGTCACCAGCGTCGGGCCGGCGAACCGGGAAAACTCCAGAATGGCCAGTTTCTCCGGATGGTCACGCAGGGCGCGCGGCTTGTTGAACACCCGGGCGCCCTCGCGCTCGGCCTGCTCCAAAAGATGCGTGGCATAGAAATACTCGGAGTCAAACGGTGGGTCCTTGCGCATCACCACCGCGCCGAAGTCCTTCAGCGCTCGGCGTTGCGCTCTCGGGCCCGAAATCCCGGGCTTGAACCAATACCGCGCGTCCCCGGTGAGCGTGATGTCACGCACACCGGCGCTGACCACAGCGCCGCTGGTCCACACCAGGTCCAAGGGCTCACAGGCCGCCAAGGTGTGGCCGCGTTTTTGCAGTGCACGCATCATCGCGAACGTGCTGTCCTTGGTGATCTTGAAAGACTCGAGTGGGTCGGCGACAAACAGGATATTCATGGGGACAACGGGTTTCAGGTGGCGCGGCGTCCATATTGTTGCACCGCAATCGCCAAGCCTCCGGCCACCACACCCCAGAACGCTGAACCAACCCCGGCAATCGCGACGCCGCTGAGCGTGACCAGGAACGTGACCAACGCCGCCTCGCGATGCGACTCGTCCTGCAGCGCCAGCGCCAGGCTACTGCCAATCGTGCCCAGCAATGCCAGTCCGGCAATGGCGGCTACCAACTCCATCGGGAAGGCGGTCAAAACTCCGGTGATGGCAGCGCCGAAAATGCCGATCAACACATAGATCGCGCCGCAGGACATGGCAGCGGTGTAACGCCTGGCAGGGTCTTCGTGCGCCTCGCGGCCCATGCAGATGGCAGCCGTTATGGCGCTGAGGTTTAGCGCAAAGGCGCCAAACGGCGCCAGCAGGAGCGTCGCCACACCGGTCAGCGTGATGATTTTCGACACCGGTATGCCGTCGGGTCCACCGTAACCGGCGGCCTTGATAGCCGCCACACCGGGCAGATTCTGCGACGCCATGGTGACGACAAACAACGGAATCGCCAAACTGACAATGGCGCTCCAGCCAAAACGAGGCGCCGTGAACACCGGCACGGCCAGGCCCACGGCAAGGTCGAGGCTGGCCAACTGGCCACGCGCCGCCACAACCACGATCCCAACCAACAAAGTCAGCACCACCGCGTAACGCGGCAAGAACCGCTTGCCGAGCAAATAACTGCCCAGCATCAGCAACACCAGCGGCAACGCGGTCTGGGCGGCCAGAAAGGCCTGCAGGCCGAAACGCGCCAGCACGCCCGCCAGCAGCGCCGAGGCGATTGCCGCCGGTATGCGGTTCATGATTTTTTCAAACCAGCCGGTGACGCCAAACAGCGTGATCAGCGCGGCACAGACCATGAATGCGCCAACCGCGTCGGCCATCGAAAAACCGCCGGCCAGACCGGCCGTAGCCAGCACCGCCGCGCCCGGCGTGGACCAGGCGACCATCACCGGCTTGCGCAACCACATCGACGGGACCAGTGAACACAGACCCATGCCCCAACCCAGCGCCCACATCCAGGAAGCAATTTGCGCCGGCGTGGCGCCAAACGCCAGCGCGGCCTGAAACACGATCGCCACCGAGCTAGTGAAACCCACCAGCACGGCAACAAATCCCGCGGTGAAAGCCGAGGCGCTGAGGTCCCTGAAAAAACGCATCGGGCGATTGTGACTACCGATCAAATTTCGATCTTCGAGCCCAGTTCCACTACGGCGTTGTTCGGCAGGTTCAGGAAGTCAGCGGCGCCACTGGCGTTATGGTGCATCTGCGCGAACAATTTCTCGCGCCAATGCGACATGCCGCTGCCGATCGAAGGTACCACGGTGTCGCGCGACAGGAAATAACTGGTGGTCATGTCTTCAAGCTCGCAGCCACGGCCCTTGATCTGCTGCAGCGCCTCGGGCACGTCGGGGTCATTCTTGAAGCCGTAATGGATCACCACCTGCCAGCATTGGTGGCCCAGCGCTTCGATCTCCAGCCGCTTGTCCATGCCAATCCACGGCACCTCATGGTTACGCACCGTGACAAACAGATTGTTTTCGTGCAGAACCTTGTTGTGCTTCAGGTTGTGCAACAGCGCATTGGGCACGGTGCCGCGCTCCGCCGTCAGGAACACCGCCGTACCCTCCACCCGCGCCGGTGGGCTGACAAACACCGCTTCCAGGAAACTACCGAGGTCGATCGATTCGGTCCGCAACTTTTCGTTAAGCAGGCGCCGGCCTTCCTTCCAGGTCATCATCAGCGTGAATATCACGCCACCTATCACCAGCGGGAACCAGCCGCCTTCGAACAATTTCATCAGGTTGGAAGCAAAAAACACAAAGTCGACCAGGAAGAACCATCCGGTGGCCGCCACGCACAACAGCAGCGGATAGTTCCACTTGTAACGTATGACGTAGAACGTCAGGATGGTGGTTATCAGCATGTCGGTACACACCGCAATACCGTAGGCCGCGGCCAGGTTGCTGGACGAGCGGAACATCACCACTGCCAGCACGATGGTCGCAAACAGGCCCCAGTTGACCATCGGTATGTAGATCTGGCCGGTGTCGCGCACGCTGGTGTGCTGAATGTTGAGACGCGGCAGATATCCCAGTTGAATTACCTGCTTGGTGACACTGAAGGCCCCGGTAATCAGCGCCTGCGACGCGATCACGGTGGCCATGGTCGCCAGTACCACCAGCGGGATCAGGGCCCAGTCGGGCGCCATCAGGTAAAACGGATTCTTTACCGCTGAGGGGTTCTTGAGCAGCAAGGCACCCTGGCCGAAATAATTCAGCGTGAGTGCGGGCATGACGACGGAAAACCAGGCCAGCCGGATCGGCTTCTTGCCAAAGTGACCCAAGTCGGCGTACAACGCCTCGGCTCCCGTGACACACAACACCACCGCCCCCAGAATTATGAAGGTGATGCCCGGATTGGTGAACATAAAGCCCAACGCATAGTGCGGACTGACGGCTTGGAGGATCTCCGGATTAGTGACGATGTGCGACATGCCCAGCAGCGCAATGACGACAAACCAGACCAGCGTGAGCGGCCCAAAAAACTTGCCAATGCCGGCGGTGCCGCGCTTTTGCACCATGAACAGAAAAAACAGGATCACCAGGGTCAGCGGCACCACATAGGTCTTGAACGCGGGCGACACCACTTCCAGTCCTTCCACCGCCGACAGGACCGAAATCGCCGGCGTTATGACACCGTCGCCATAAAACAGCGACGTGCCGAAGATACCCACGATCAGCAACACGCTGCGCAGACGCGGACTGCCTTTGACAGCTTGTGATGCCAGCGCCAGCATCGCCACCAGACCACCTTCACCGTTGTTGTCCGCCCGCAGCACCAGCACCACATACTTCACCGACACAATCGTCGTCAGGGTCCAGAAAAAGATCGACAGAATGCCGTAGATATTTTCCACCGTGAATGGCACGTGACCGGAGTTGAAGACTTCCTTTAGCGCGTACAGGACGCTGGTGCCGATGTCGCCGTAGACGACACCAATGGCGCTTACGGTGAGCGCGGTCAGGGAAGATTTGGAAGATGACACAAAACAACCCCGCTAATCGCTCTGGCAGGGTTTCGTTGCCTGGAAGGAGGCAATTGTGCACCGGCCGGCGGCAATCACGGTCGCTTCGATGGTCCCAAAACCGTGCCGGCGCCGGACAACGTTGCAACGCGACAACTAACCGGCGCGCGTCAGTCGTAAACCTCGGCCTGCGGGTCTGTGGCTTCCAATTCGTAGCTGGCCGCCAGCATGGCAAGACGGCCGATCACGCCGTACATGTAGAAGCGATTGGGCGCGCTCGCGCCCGGCCGCATGCCGGGTTGAGGTAAGTGCGTACTCTCGGCGAATGCAAGTGGAACAAAGCGTGACCCAGGTGCATTCAGGTTTTCGTCGATGCCCCGGCCGGCATGCACCCGGTAAAAACCGCCCACCACATAACGGTCCATCATGTAGACCACCGGCTCCGCCACCGCCTCGTTCATGCGTTCATTGGTGAGCACCCCCTCCTGGACTATGACTTCGGCATGCGCCCGATCCACAGCGTCTTTACCCATGCCAACCAGGCGATCGATATCCTTCACATCGCGAATCGTCATGATGCCCATACCCGCACTGCTGTTGTCGGCTTTGACAATCACGAACGGCTTCTCGTTGATGCCGTATTCCTTGTACTTGCGCCGGATTTTTGTCAGCAGCGCATCGACATTCGTCGTCACGCATTCCAGGCCCGAATGCTGCGACAGATCGACCGCGCCGCACTTGTTGAACATTGGGTTGATCAGCCAGGGGTCAACACCGATCAGTTTGCCGAAGCGCTTGGAAACCTCCTCGTAACTCTGGAAATGGCGGCTCTTGCGCCGCGTGAACCAGCCCGCATGCAAGGGTGGCAACAGGTATTGCTCGTGGATGTCTTCCAGTATGCCCGGCACACCGGCACTTAGGTCGTTGTTGAGCAGGATGGTGCACGGATCGAAATCCTTCACCCCCAGGCGGCGCTTGCCGCGAATGACGGGTTCGAGCCTGACGCTGTCACCGTTGGGCAACTCAATCGTGGTGATTTTCTTGATCTCGGGGTTGATCGAGCCGACGCGCACATTCAAGCCCGCCATATGAAAGATGCGGCACAACTGCGCGACACTGGCTAGGTAAAACGAATCGCGGGTGGTGTTCTCCGGGACGATCAACAGGTTGCGCGCTTCGGGGCAGATTTTTTCAACCGCTGCCATGGCCGCCATCACCGCCAGCGGCAACATGGCCGGGGTCAGGTTGTTCCATCCGGCGGGATACAGATTGGTGTCCACCGGGGCCAGTTTGAATCCGGCATTGCGGATGTCGACCGAGCTGTAAAACGGTGGCGTGTGCTCCATCCACTCAAGCCGGAACCAGCGCTCAATGGCTGGCATGGAGTCCAGTACACGTTGCTCAAGCTCATTGATCGGGCCCGTGAGCGCCGTGACAAGATGTGGAACCATGCGGCTTTCTTCAATGAACTGGGTAAGATGACCGTGACAATTCTAGGACGTGGGGGCGCTGGTTTTGGTTCCAACACCGCCGCCACGGCGCAACCGGCGAATTCCCGCAGCACCCACCTAAAGCCAGTTCCTTCAACCCAAACGCAACCGGAAACAGCATGCAATACCGCAACCTTGGCAAAAGCAACCTTCAAGTATCCGCCCTGTGCCTGGGCACCATGATGTTCGGCGACCAGACCGAGCGCGCGCAAGCCGCCGACATCGTCGCCCACGCCCACGAACATGGCGTGAACTTCATCGATAGCGCCGATATGTACACCAGAGGTGTCTCGGAAGAAATCGTGGGCGAGTTGCTCAAACCGCACCGCGCCGACTGGGTGCTGGCGACCAAGCTCGGCAACAAGATGTCGGAGCGCGTCAACGAAACGCATTATTCGCGCAGCTGGATGATGCGCGCGGTCGACGCCAGCTTGCGCCGGCTGCAAACCGAGTACATCGACATCTACTACATGCACCGCGATGTAGCGGGCATGAACCTGGAGGAAGCCTTGCGCGCGCTGGATGTCATGTCGCGTGCCGGCAAGATCCGCTACTGGGGTGTGTCCAACTTCCGCGGCTGGCGGATTGCCGAGGTGGTGCACATCGCCGCACAAATTGGCCTGCCGGCCCCAGTGGTGTGCCAGCCCTATTACAACCTTCTGAATCGCATGCCGGAGGTTGAGATACTGCCCGCCTGCCACCACTACGGCATCGGTGTGGCGTCTTACAGTCCGATCGCCCGCGGCGTGTTGACCGGCAAATATGCGCCGGGCGAAACGCCGGCCAGCGGCACCCGCGCCGGGCGTGCCGACAAACGCATGGTCGAGACCGAGTTTCGCCAGGAGTCGCTGGTCATCGCCCAGAAGCTGGCCGCGCACGCGCAGGCCCAGGGCATCACATTGGCCCAATTTGCAACCGCTTGGGTGCTGGCCAACCGGATCTTGAGCTCGGTGATCGCCGGGCCACGCACGTTGGCCCAATGGCAAGACTATTTTCCGGCGCTGGACTATGTGGTGACGGCTGGGGATGAAGCGCTGGTCGATTCGTTTGTCGGCTCCGGTCATCCATCGACTCCGGGCTACACCGATCCGGCGTACCCGCTGATTGGGCGCCTCGCGTCGGCGGGGCCAGCCGGAGCGTGAAAATCTTCTACGGCTGGCGCATGGTGGGTGCCGCCTGCGGCATCCAGTTCTTGTTGTCGGCGCTGCTGATGCAGTCGTTCGGGGTTTATGTCGCCACGTTGTCGGACGAGCGCGGCTGGAGCAAGACCGCCTTGTCCGGCGCGGCCGCGCTGCAATCGGTGGAGGCGGCGCTAGTCGGGCCCGCTTTGGGCTGGATCATGGACCGGTTCGGGCCGCAGGCCATGATCCGTATCGGCATGCTGGTGTTCGGAGCCGGATTCCTGGCCTTGAGCCAGATCGACTCTCTCACCGGCTTTTATGCCTGCTCCATTTTGTTGGCCATTGGCGCCAGCCTCGGGGGTTACTTTCCGCTCACCGTGGCACTCATACAGTGGTTCGAGCGTTACCGGGCCCGCGCCTTGTCGGTGATGGGCCTGGGTCTCGCGTTGGGTGGCCTGATGGTGCCGATCGTCGCCTGGTCAATGCAGCATTTTGGCTGGCGCATGACGGCGTTTGCCTCGGGTGTGATTGCCATGGCGGTTGGCTGGCCACTGGCCACGGTAATTCGGCGCAGGCCGCAGGACCATGGCGAATCGATTGACGGATTGCCTGCGCCAGAAGTGCCAGTGGCAGGGGAAAATTCCGCCGCGAAGCCACGACCGATCGAATTCACCGCCCGCCAGGCGGTGCGAACACGCGCTTTCTGGCTGCTCGCGGTGGGCCATGGGTTGGCGCTGCTGGTCGTGACGGCCGTCAATGTGCATGCCATCACGCATATGAAGGAAGGCCTGGGTTACTCGGTACCGCAGGCAGCGCTGGTGATCATGCTGATGACGGTGGGACAGGTCGCGGGCGTGTTGCTGGGAGTCGGCATCGGCGACCGGTTTGAAAAGCGTTACGTGGCCGCGTTGTGCATGCTGGCGCATGCGCTGGGCCTGCTGCTATTGACCTATGCCACGCATCCGGCGCAAGTGGGCGCGTTTGCAATCCTGCACGGCATTGCGTGGGGCCTGCGCGGGCCCTTCATGCAGGCCATACGGGCCGACTATTTTGGCCGCAACGCGATCGGCATGATTCTCGGGCTATCAGCCGCCATCATCGCGCTCGGCCAGATCGCGGGCCCCCTGGTGGCAGGCGTGTTGGCCGACCTGAGCGGCAACTACCGGCTCGGCTTTACCGTGCTGGCGCTGGCGGCTGGCTGTGGGTCGGTGCTGTTCCTGCTCGCGAAACGGCCGGTGTAGACAACCCGGTTGCGCCTTAAGACCAGCGCAGTACCATTGCCGGCAGGTTCTCGTCATCTTGCGCCATCTCCGAACCGGCCGCCGTATGTCCACCAACACAATACTTCCTTCGCCCACCCTGATCGGCCTTGGCCGCATGGGTGCCAACATGGCACGCCGGCTGGCCCGTGGCGGGTTGGCAGTGCATGGCTTTGATCCGTCCGAGGCGGCACGTACCGCATTGGCCGGCGAAGCTGGCGTGTTTCTATACCCCACTCTGGCACAGGCAGTGCAGGCTCAGCCCGGACGTCGCCTGGTGTGGCTGATGTTGCCGGCCGGCCCCATCACCGGCCAAACGCTGCTTGCACTGGAAGACGAGCTGCGCGCCGGCGACGTGATCGTTGATGGAGGCAACGCCAATTACCTGGATTCACAAACCCGCGCCAGGCATTGGAAGGCGCGCCGGATTGACTTTGTCGACTGCGGTGTTTCAGGCGGGGTCTGGGGTCTGGCGGAGGGTTTTTGTCTGATGGCCGGTGGCGAAGATGAGGCGATCACGGCGCTGGCACCACTGTTCAGGTGTCTGGCACCGGCACCTAAGCGCGGGTGGTCGCATTGCGGGCCAAGCGGAGCGGGA
>JANNGR010000314.1:0-1647 GCA_031403955.1 Betaproteobacteria bacterium | reverse complement strand
GCGTGTAATCACTCCCGCGCCCGACGTTCGCGCCGGCGTGGAACTTGGCAAGAAGATACGCATACTCACCACCGCCAGCGATGTGATCCACTCTTTCTGGGTACCGGCGTTCGGCATCAAACAGGACGCGATCCCCGGTTTCGTGCGCGACACCTGGTTCCGCGCCGACAAGGAGGGCACCTACCGCGGCCAGTGCGCCGAGCTGTGCGGCAAGGACCATGGTTTCATGCCCATCGTGGTCGAGGTGGTGTCGCCGGAGAAATACGCGCAGTGGGTCGGCGAGCAGAAAAAGAAGGCAGCCGCAGCCGCCGAGGACCCGAATAAGCAATGGAGCGCGGCCGAGCTGCAGGCGAGGGGCGAGAAAGTCTACGCCGGCAACTGCGTCGCCTGTCACCAGGTGACCGGCAAGGGCCTGCCGCCGGCGTTCCCGGCGCTGGACGGCTCGAAGATCGCAACCGGCGACAAGAACGCGCATATCGGCATCGTGCTCAACGGCAAGGCCGGCACCACCATGGCCGCCTACGCCAAACAGCTTTCGGACACCGACATCGCCGCCGTCGTCACCTACGAGCGCAACGCCTGGGGCAACAAGACGGGCGACGCCGTGCAGCCGGCCGAAGTCAAAGCCGCACGCAAATAAAGAATTGATTTCCTGGAGCAATGCATGAGCGCAGTAATCGATACCCACGGTCACGCCGATCACGATGATCACGCCTATCATCCCCGCGGGCTGATGCGCTGGGTCACCACCACCAATCACAAGGACATCGGCACGCTGTACCTGTGGTTCTCGTTCGTCATGCTGCTGCTTGGCGGAGTGCTGGCGCTGACGCTGCGCGTGGAGTTGTTCCAGCCCGGCATCCAGATCGTCAATCCGGAGTTCTTCAACCAGCTCACCACCATGCACGGCCTGATCATGGTGTTCGGCGCGATCATGCCGGCCTTCGTCGGCTTCGCCAACTGGCAGATACCGCTGATGATCGGCGCGCCCGACATGGCGTTCGCGCGCATGAACAACTGGAGCTTCTGGCTGCTGCCGGTGGCGGCGGCGCTGCTGGTGATTTCGTTCTTCGTGCCCGGCGGCGCCCCCGCGGCCGGCTGGACCATCTATGCGCCGCTCTCGACGCAGATGGGCCCGGGCATGGACCTCGGCATTTTCGCGCTGCACATCATGGGCGCGTCCAGCATCATGGGCTCGATCAACATCATCACCACCATCCTCAATATGCGCGCGCCGGGGATGACGCTGATGAAGATGCCGATGTTCGTCTGGACCTGGCTGATCACCGCGTATTTGCTGATCGCCGTGATGCCGGTACTCGCCGGCGCCATCACCATGGTGCTCGCCGATCGCCATTTCGGCACCTCGTTCTTCAACGCCGCGGGCGGGGGCGATCCGGTGATGTTCCAGCACATCTTCTGGTTCTTCGGCCACCCCGAGGTGTACATCATGATCCTGCCGGCGTTCGGCATCATCAGCCAGGTGATTCCCGCGTTCGCGAGGAAACCCCTGTTCGGCTACAGCTCGATGGTCTCTGCGACCTCCTCCATCGCGAGCCTCTCGTTCATCGTTTGGGCGCATCACATGTTCGTGGTCGGCATGCCGGCGGCCGGGATCCTGTTCTTCATGTACGCGACCGTGCTGAT
>JANNGR010000313.1:0-3652 GCA_031403955.1 Betaproteobacteria bacterium | reverse complement strand
GCGTTGGCCGCCTCAGAGCGTGAGAGGCTATTGATTGGGCCCGCGACGGGGTGGCCAAGGGTGTCGTGCAAGGCGCGTCGTGCAGCCCATGCCGAGGCATGGGCAAGCGGCGCAACGCCGCACGGCGCCCTTGGGTGCCCCAGCCCGAAGGGTGAGGCCCGCGAGACCAAACTACCAAGCGGAGATGGCGCGTTTCGCGGGGCCTCACGCGGGCTCAAGCGATTGCCTCTCACGCTCTCAGCCCGTTTCATGGCAATTAACGGGCCGTCGCCAGCCTTCTGCCCCTGGACGCCGGCGACGCTCATTAATCAGTCGCGGTTAGGCGCGGACGGCGGCAGCCAGTTCTCGGTGTATTGCGTATCGCGCGCGCGTTTTAGCGCGTCCATTCCACCGCTGCGCAAGATGTCTTCAAAACGCCGGCCGTCAGGGGCCAGGGCGCGCGAACTCATGGACTTGGTCAGCGTGTCGTAGGCCCGCCCGACCAGGCGCCCGGCGGCGCGACCCATCGCGTCGCTCATATTGTTGATGCCGGCCTTGTTCAGGATCACGGCCTGCCTGGGCAGGCGCGCAATACGTTGCGCCAGGTCCTGCGCGCGCGCCAGCAGGTCCGCGCGCGGCACGACCGTCAAAACCATGCCAATACGTTGCGCCACCTGCGCGTCGATCATCTCTCCGGTGAGAATCAGGAATTTGGCCCATGCGGCGCCGATCAGCGGCACGACTTCGGTCGCGCCGGGATGCCCGATTCGCCCCTCGATCAGGCCAAAACGCGCGTCGTCGCCGGCAACCACGATGTCGCACTGCGCGACAAAGCCAATTCCCGCGCCAAGGCACATGCCGTGCACGGCGGCGATGATGGGCTTGTGCGTCGCGCGCATGGCGGCGTAGAAACGCACGATCTCGGCGTTGAACAAATGTTCATCCAGCGGCGTTTCGGTCTTCACGGCGCCGGTGAGGTCGCCACCGGCGCAGAAAGCGCGGCCGTTGGCACTGATCAGGACGCAGCCAATCGCATCGTCAGCGTCGGCGTTGGCCAAGGCATGGGTGATTTCTTCCCGATTCGAGCCCGGTCCGATACCCAGCGCGTTGAGCTTGTCCGGGCGGTTGAGAATAATCTCCAGCACGCCGTCGCGCGGCTCGACCAGCAGATGTTGGAAAACCATCTTTTATTGATCAGGCGTGATGCCGCTCTTGTCGATCGCCTCACGCATGCGGTCCGACAGGCTGCGCATGAAAGCGCCGGTCTCGGGGCCTTTTAGCAGCGCCCCGGTGATGCCGAAGCCCTGGGATTTCTGCCTGAATTCGTCCGACTGCGCCGCCGCCAGGACGCGGTCGGTCAACCAGTTGGCCACGTCCCTGGGCAGGCCCGCCGGCCCCAGAACGCCCATCCAGCTGCCGCCGATAAAGCCCGGATAACCACTCTCGATAAGCGTCGGGACATTCGGCAAGGCAGCCACACGTGCCTCGCTCATGACCGCCAGCGGACGCAGGTCACCCGAGATGGCATGCGGGGCGATCTCACCGATTCTGGTCAGGACCAGATCGATATGCCCCCCCAGCGCGTCGGTGACAGCCGGACCGGTGCCCCTGTAAGGCACATGGATCATGTCGATGCCGGAGCGGATTTTGAACTCTTCACCCGACAAGTGTTGTGACGAACCGTTGCCTCCCGACCCGTACTTGAGATCGCCGGGCTTGGCTTTGGCCAATGCCACCAGTTCCCTGATATCGCGCGCGGCCAATTTCTTGTTGACACTGATCACGTTGGGTGCGGTACCCAGACGCGCCAATGGCGTCAGGTCCCGAAACGGATCGACTGGGAAGTTCTTGCGCAGCAAGGGCTGCACGACCACCGTGTCAGAACCCCACAGCAGGGTGTAACCATCGGCCGGGGCCCGGGCCACGAACTCCATGGCGATGGCGCCGCTGGCACCGGGCTTGTTCTCAACGATGACGATGGCGCCGGTCTGGGTCGACATCTGCTGCGCGAGCGAGCGCGCCAGCACATCGGTGGCACCGCCGGGCGCGAAAGCGACCACGATCTTTATCGGCTTGGACGGGAACACCTGTGCCTGGGCGGTGCCGATAGCGGATATCGCCGGGCCCATTGCGGCCAGCGCCGCCAAAAACAATCTTCGGATCATTGGCTGTTTCTCGTATAAAGTTGTCGGATCAACCAATTATTACACCAATCCCATGCAACGTAAAACACGTCGCGCGATTTTTGACCTGGAAGACTTGCTGACCTACCGCATCTCTTCCCTCTACAGCCAGCTATCGGCCGGCACGGCGCAGGAGCTGCAACAGTTCGGTCTGGTCCTGCGCGAATGGCGGGTGATTGCCATGCTGGCCCGGCACGAACCGCTCGCGGCCAGTGAACTGGTGGCGCGCAGCCCGATGGACAAGGCCAGCGTCTCCAGGGCAGTGGCCAGCCTGGTGGAACGCGGTCTGTTGGCAGTCGCCCCGAGCGAGACCGATGCACGCGTCAAGGTGCTGCGGCTGACTGCCCTGGGCTGGGCGTTGTACACGCGGGTAGCACCCTTATCCGTGGCGCGGCAGAAGGCCATGCTTTCCGCGCTGACCAGTTCCGAGCGGCAGGCATTGACCTCCATGCTGGTCCGTATCGAAAAAGAGACCGTACGCCATTTCAGCCGCGCAAGACGCGGCGTGAATGCAGACTGACTGGCATGCCGGCCATACCTGACCCGGGAATGGAATATACTTGGTTGTCGCAACAACCAAATGGCGCAATACCATGAATGCAACTGAACCCCAGGTACACCAGATGCTTCGTGACCCCTTCGCGGCGATCCAGCGCGAGATCACGAAGGCCAACCACCTGCCCGGCTTCATCTATTCGTCGCCGGATGTGGCGCGGCTGGAAAAGGAGCGCATCTTCATGCGCCACTGGTTGTGCGTCGCGCGCGAAGAAGAGATAGCCAAGCCCGGAGACTATGTCGCGTTGCGCATTGCCGGGGAGCCGGTGGTGGTCTCGCGCAACGCGGACGCGAAAGTGGTCGCGTTCATGAACGTCTGCCTGCACCGGGGGGTCGAGGTGGCGTACGGCGCCGGCAACGCCGAGCTGTTTCGCTGTCCCTACCACTCCTGGACCTACGACGTCGAAGGCAAGCTGGTCGGCGCGCCGCGTATCAAGGAGACCGGACGGGACATGTCGGGCTGCCAGTTGCCGCGCGTGCGCACGGCCCTGTGGCGTGGCTGGGTGTTCATCAATTTTGACCCCGCGGCCGAGGCGTTCGAAACCTTCATAGCGCCTTTTGAAACCGCTGCTCCGTGGTACCAAACCGGCGCATGCCGCATCGCGCGCAAGTTGACTTTCGACGTCAACTGCAACTGGAAGTTCATTGCCGAGAATTTGCTCGACTGGTACCACGCCAGCGTCGTGCATGCCGGAACCTTCGGCAAGTTCTACCGGCTGGGATCGGAGCCGCTGCCGGCCAAATTGCTGCCGCAAGGTGGCTCGGTGATCGAGTTCGACAACCGCAGCCGGACAGTCGATCCGAACCTGCCCTTCCCCCGCCTGCCCTGGTTGTCGGATGTCAGCGTGTTCTCCGGCAAGGGGGCGATGTTCCCCAACATCAATTTCTGGTCGGGTATGGACAGCCTGCGCATGTGGCACCTTTGGCCGGTGTCC
>JANNGR010000312.1:0-8330 GCA_031403955.1 Betaproteobacteria bacterium | reverse complement strand
CCGGTGACCAGGCGCTCGTAGGCGATGAACAGCAGCGCCAGCCCGGGCGCTTCGTAGATGCCGCGGCTTTTCGCTTCAATGATGCGGTTTTCGATCTGGTCGCTCATTCCCAGGCCATGCCGGCCGCCGATGCGGTTGGCTTCCAGAATCAGCTCCACCAGGCCGGTGTATTCGACGCCATTCAGCGCGACCGGGCGACCCTCTTCAAAACGCAGCGTCACTTCTTCGGCCTTGACCGCCACATCGTCGCGCCAGAACGCGACACCCATTATGGGTTGCACGATTTTCATGCCGCTGCTGAGGTGTTCGAGGTCTTTGGCCTCGTGGGTTGCGCCGAGCATGTTCGAGTCGGTCGAATATGCCTTCTCGGCCGACATTTTGTAACCGAAGCCGGCTCGCGTCATGAAGGCCGACATCTCGGCGCGCCCACCGAGTTCGTCAATGAACAACTGGTCGAGCCATGGCTTGTAGATTTTCAGGTTCGGGTTGGTGAGCAGACCGTAGCGGTAGAAACGCTCGATGTCGTTGCCCTTGAAGGTGCTGCCGTCGCCCCAGATATTGACGTCGTCTTCTTTCATCGCCGCCACCAGCATGGTGCCGGTGACAGCGCGCCCCAGTGGCGTGGTGTTGAAGTAGGTAACGCCGGCGGTGGAAATGTGAAAGGCGCCGCTTTGCAGCGCCGCAATGCCCTCGACCGCGAGCTGGGTGCGGCAATCAATCAGCCTTGCAAGTTCGGCGCCGTATTGCAGTGCCTTGCGCGGAATCTCGTCGTAATCGGCCTCATCCGGCTGGCCCAGGTTGGCGGTATAGGCATAAGGAATCGCGCCTTTGTTGCGCATCCAGTGCAGTGCGGCGCTGGTGTCGAGGCCACCAGAAAAAGCGATACCGACTTTCTGGCCGGCCGGAAGGTGTTGAAGAATGGTGGCCATGGTTCGGATTCCCGCGCTTAAGCGTAGTGGCAAATATAGTGGTAGGGCTCGGTGACGCGGATATCGAAGGTGGTGTTCGCGCCGACGCCGAACTTCTCGCCGGCTACGGACTTGAGCCAAGTGTCGCTGCCAGCGAGCCGGTATTCGCAGGCGCCGCCAACGCATTCCATGATCTCCGGCGCGCCGGTGCTGAAAGTCAATTTGGCCGGCAGGATTACGCCGACCGATTTTTTCGTTCCGTCCGGATAGGTGATGGCATGGCTCACACACTTGCCGTCGAAGTAGACGCTGGCCTTGGTGGTGACGGACACGCCGTCGATTTTTTCGGTGGTCATGGGGCCGGGCGCCCGGGTTCGGCGCTGCATTTTTGTGATCGACCGCGAATTTTAGGGTACCGGGCTTGGTTCATGGCTCAGGTCTTCCCGTTGAGCCGAGCCAACCAAAGCTCAGCCTTGAAGCCAACGGTTACGTCGCGCGCGTCCGTACCGCCCCATTCCACCACCGGCCGCTTAATGACACTCGGATTGGCCAGCATCAAGGCGCGGGCGCTAGTCGCGTCAACTACCGCGGATTTGCTTGCCTCGTCCAGCTTGCGCCACGTGGTTCCCTGGCGATTCAAGAGTTGTTCCCAACCGACGGTCTCCAGCCAACGCTCAAGTTGTGGCACCGGCACACCTTGTAGTTTGAAGTCGTGGAACCGATGCTCCAGCTGCTGGCCGGTCAGCCACTGGCGTGCATTTTTGACGCTGTCGCAGTTGCGAATGCCGTATACGATGATGGTGGACTTGTTCATGCCCGCCATCATGCCGCAAGGGCGGTGCGCGACAATATTGCCCAGCATGACAACCAAAACCCTCGGTGACTGGCTCGACCACTGCGAGCGGCTGCACCCCAAGAACATCGACCTGGGGCTCGACCGTGTGCGGGTGGTGGCCGAGCGCCTGAAGCTGCGGTTCGATTGCCCGGTGATCACGGTGGCGGGCACCAACGGCAAGGGTTCTACCTGTGCCATGCTGGAAGCGATATTGAGCCAGGCCGCTTACCGCACCGGCATCTATACCTCGCCACACCTGGTGCGCTTTGAAGAGCGCTTGCGTTTGTCGGGGCAGACCGTCGACGCCGGCGAACTGGCGGCTGCTTTCGAGCGCGTCGAGCGGGCGCGCTGCCAGACGCAACCGGCGGTGTCGTTGACCTATTTCGAATTTTCAACGCTCGCCATTCTGGACGTCATGGTGCGCTCGAACCTGGACGTGGTGATTCTTGAAGTCGGCCTGGGTGGCCGCCTCGACGCGGTCAACATAATCGACCCCGACTGTGCGGTGATTACCAGCATCGACCTGGACCACATGGAGTTTCTGGGTCCGGACCGCGAGACCATAGGGTACGAGAAAGCCGGCATCATGCGCACCGGGCGGCCGGTGGTGGTGAGTGATCCGGTGCCACCCCAGAGCGTGCTCGACCGGGCGCGGGAAATTGACGCCGATCTATGGCGCTTGGGGGTCGACTTCAACTTCTCCGGCGACAAGCAGCAATGGGCCTGGGCCGGGCGGGATCGGCGTTACGCCGGGCTGGCATACCCGGCGTTGCGCGGGGCGAACCAGCTTGTCAACGCCAGCGGTGTATTGGCGGCGCTTTGCGCCTTGCGCGCGCGCTTGCCGGTCACGGCGCAGGCGGTTCGCAACGGCCTGGCACTGGTCGAATTGCCGGGGCGGTTCCAGATCATTCCGGGCCAGCCCACGCTGGTGCTCGACGTTGCGCACAACCCGCATTCGGTAGCCGCGCTGGCGGCGAATCTGGATGCCATGGGCTTTTTCCCGGCCACGCATGCGGTGTTTGGCGCGATGGCGGACAAAGACCTGGCCTTGATGCTGCAACGCGTCAATCCGATCATCGACCAGTGGTATTTCACCGATCTGCCTAGCACGCGCGCCCAATCCGCTGTGCGTCTGGATGCGTTATGGCGCGCTCTCAATACCCGCAAAGACGCGCATTCGCTGGTGTTCGGCGACCCGGTGCAGGCCTTGCAGGCAGCAGTCCGGGCCGCGGACCCGGCTGATAGAATTGTTGTCTTCGGATCGTTCTACACCGTCGGTGGCGTGTTGAAGGATGGCTTACCCCGTCTGGCTGCCAAACACATCATCTCCTAGTCCACCCTCCATGGCTTTATTCCAGTCCCGCAAGGGCCGCGACGAGCAGGCAGCAAAGCCGGTCCCGCCACAAACCGTTGAGGTCATGCGCAGGCGTGCGATGCACCGGCTGGTGGGTGCCGCAGTGCTGGTGCTGGCCGGTGTAATCGGTTTTCCGCTAGTGTTCGACAACCAGCCGCGGCCAATTCCGGTCGATCTGCCGATAACGATTGCCGACAAGAACACGGTCAAACCCTTGGTCGTGCCGCCGCCCGCGCCGTCCGTCGCAGTGGCTGCGCCGGCCGCGGTGCCGGCTCCAGTGGACACGTCGGCGCGTTTGCCGGTACCAGAGCCGATTCCCGCGCCAGCGACTACCAAAGCGGCAGGCCCGGTGACCGAGTTGGTACCGGCCAAGTCAAATGACGCGAGCAAGGCGCAGGCGCTGCTCGAGGGCAAGGATGTGACGGGCAATGCGCCTGCCGCGGAGGGGCGGTTCGTGGTGCAAGTGGGCGCGTTCGCCGACCTCGAGAAAATGCGCGAGGTGCGCCAAAAGATCGAGAGTGTTGGCCTGAAAACCTATACGCAGGTGGTGGAAACCAAGGACGGTAGCCGAACCCGGGTCCGGGTTGGGCCTTTCCCCGACAAGGCGCAAGCGCTAATAATTGCCGAGAAAATCAGGAAACTGGATCTTCCTGCCGCCATCCTTACCCTGTAGGCCGGCGGGAAGATGGTGCTGCTGGACTGGATCTTCCTTGGTGTGTTGCTGCTCTCGATGCTGGTCGGGGCCTGGCGCGGCCTGGTATACGAGGTCTTGTCACTGGCCAACTGGGTGGCGGCATTTGTACTGGCCCAATGGTTTGCCCCGGCGCTGGCGCAGCGGTTGCCGATGGCGGGAGCCGCCGAGGTGATCCGATATACGGGCGCTTTCGTGCTAGTGTTTGTTGGAGCGGTCTTTGCCGGGTCGGTGCTAATCTGGCTGGTGAGCAAACTGTTTCAAGCCGCCGGTTTGCGGCCTGCGGACCGCGCATTCGGCGCGATTTTTGGTTTGATGCGTGGTCTGGTGGTGTTGATGGCGGCGGCGGTGTTGGTGGCGATGACGCCGTTGAAATCGGAGGCGTGGTGGACGCAATCCAACGCGGCGGCTTGGTCGACGGCAACGGTCAAGGAACTCAAGCCAGTTTTGCCACCGGAGTTTGGCAAGTACCTGCCCTGAACGCTGGGGCCGCAATGGCCCCCAACTGGACGGAAATATGTGCGGAATTGTTGGTGTCGTCAGTAATGCGCCGGTCAACCAGTTGATCTACGACGCGCTGCTGTTGTTGCAACACCGTGGCCAGGATGCGGCCGGTATCGTGACGCAGCAGGAGCGCAAATTTTTCATGCACAAGGCCAAAGGCCTGGTACGCGATGTTTTCCGCACCCGCAACATGCGCGCCCTGCCCGGCAATTGCGGGCTGGGCCAGGTGCGTTACCCAACCGCCGGCAATGCCGAAAGCGAAGAAGAGGCACAGCCGTTTTACGTCAACGCGCCGTTTGGCATTGTGCTGGTGCATAACGGCAACCTGACCAATGCACAGGCATTGAAGACGGAGTTGTTCAGCACCGACCACCGCCACATCAACACCGAGAGCGATTCCGAGGTGCTGCTGAATGTGCTGGCGCACGAAATTGAAAAAACCACGCGAGGCCTGCCGCTGCAGCCGGGCGACGTGTTTGCCGCCGTGCGCAACGTGCACCGGCGTGTGCGTGGTTCTTACGCCGTCATCGCGCTGATTGCCGGCCACGGTGTGCTGGCTTTTCGCGACCCTTACGGCATCCGGCCCTTGTGTCTGGGCCGTGGCGCGGGTACCGCGGTCGTGGCCAGCGAGTCGGTGGCGCTGGAGGGTACATCGCACCAGTTCGTGCGCAACATCGACCCGGGCGAAGCGGTTTTCATCGACCTGCAGGGTACCGTCCATAACCAGCAATGCGCCGAGCGCACCTGGTTAATGCCGTGTATTTTCGAGTTCGTTTATCTGGCACGGCCGGACTCGGTGATGGATGGAATATCGGTCTACCAGGCGCGCCTGAACCTGGGCGAAACGCTGGCCAAACGCGTGGTATCCACGGTGCCGCCTAACGAGATCGACGTGGTGATACCGATTCCGGAATCGAGCCGCCCGAGCGCCGCGCAGTTGGCACAGTTGCTGGGGCTGCCGTACCGGGAAGGGTTCGTGAAAAACCGTTATGTTGGGCGCACTTTCATAATGCCGGGGCAGGCGGTGCGCAAGAAGTCGGTGCGGCAAAAACTCAACGTCATCGCCAGCGAGTTCAAAGGGCGCAACGTACTGCTGGTGGACGACTCGATCGTGCGTGGCACCACCAGCCGTGAAATCGTGCAGATGGCGCGCGACGCCGGTGCGCGCAAGGTCTATCTGGCCAGCGCCGCGCCACCGGTGCGTTATCCGAATGTGTACGGCATCGACATGCCGACCAGCGACGAACTGGTGGCCCATGGGCGAACCGTGGCCGAAATCGAGCAGATCATCGGTTGCGACGCATTGATCTACCAGGAGGTGGATGGAATGAAAAAGGCCATTGGCTGCCTTAACCCCAAACTCGATGGATTCGACGCCTCGTGTTTTGACGGGGTGTATGTGACGGGCGACATCACGCCCGCCGTCATAGCCCGCATGAACGCGAGCCGGGTCGGTGCCGACGAAGAGGAAGACGACACGTCGCGCCTGGCGCTTCCCAACCAAGCTTGAACCCCATGACTGACGACAAATTACCCGATAAGCTGCACCTCGACTCACTCGCCGTCCGCGCGGCCGTCGCCAGGAGCCAATACGGCGAGAACTCCGAGGCCCTGTACCTCACCAGCAGTTTTGTGCAGCCCGACGCCGAGACCGCGGCGCGCCGTTTTGCCGGTGAAGAAGATGGCTACACCTATTCGCGCTTTGGCAACCCGACCGTGACCAGCATGGAACAGCGCCTCGCCGCCCTGGAAGGCACCGAGGCCTGTATTGGCACTTCCAGCGGTATGTCGGCTATTTTGCTGATGTGTATGGGCTTGCTAAAGGCGGGGGACCATGTGATCTGCTCGCAAAGCGTGTTTGGGTCCACCATCAAGCTGATCGCGGGCGAGTTTGGCAAGTTCGGCGTGTTGAGCAGTTTTGTGTCCCAGACCGATCCGAATGCGTGGCAAGCAGCGCTGCAACCCAACACGCGTCTGTTATTTGCCGAGACGCCGACCAATCCGTTGACCGATCTGTGTGACATTCACGCACTGGCCGGCATTGCCCATGCGGCGGGCGCCCTGCTCGCGGTCGACAACTGCTTTTGCTCGCCCGCGTTGCAGCAACCGGTGAAGTTTGGCGCCGACCTGGTGATCCATTCCGGTACCAAGTACCTCGATGGGCAGGGCCGGGTGATCGCGGGTGCCCTGTGCGGGCCGCGGAAAATGATCGACGAGAAGTTTGTGCCGGTGCTGCGCAGCGCCGGCATGAGCCTGTCGCCGTTCAACGCCTGGGTGGTTCTAAAAGGCATGGAAACGTTATCGGTGCGCATGCAGGCGCAGTGCGCGAACGCGCTTGCCGTGGCACGCTGGCTGAGCACGCACGGCGCGGTGGGACGGGTCTATTACCCGGGACTGGAAACCCATCCGCAACACGCGCTCGCGCTGCGCCAGCAGTCGGGGCTGGGTGGCGCCGTGGTGTCGTTTGACGTCAAGGCACCCGACCCGGACCAGGCGCGCAGCCATGCCTTCCACGTCATCAACCACACCCGCCTGTGCAGCATCACTGCCAATCTGGGCGACACCAAAACCACCATCACGCACCCGGCCAGCACGTCACACGGGCGTCTGACCGAGGACCAACGCAAGGCCGCGGGTATCGGACAGGGTTTGATCCGCGTGGCGGTGGGTCTGGAGCATGTGGATGATGTGTTGGCCGACCTGGCGCGCGGCCTGGATTCGATGTGACGGGAGTCATGCCCATGGCACGCCAAGTTCGCACCCGCATTGCCCCCTCGCCAACCGGCTTTCTGCACCTTGGCACCGCCCGCACCGCGCTGTTTTCATGGGCGTTTGCGCGCCACTTTGGCGGCGACTTTATTTTGCGCATTGAAGACACCGACGTGGCGCGCTCCACGCAGGAAGCGGTGGACCAGATCATCGCGGCCATGCACTGGCTCAATCTGGAATGCGACGAAGGGCCGTTCTACCAGATGCAGCGCCTGGAGCGTTACCACGCCGTGATCGCCAGCATGCTGGCCGATGGCACCGCTTACCACTGCTACTGCCAGCCGGCGGAATTGGAAGCCATGCGCGAGGCCCAGCGTACACGCGGCGAAAAGCCGCGCTACGACGGTCGCTGGCGACCCGAGCCTGGCAAGCCGTTTCCACTGGTTCCGCCCGATCTGAAACCGGTGGTGCGCTTTCGCAATCCGCAACTGGGTGAGGTGACCTGGAACGACCTGGTCAAAGGTCCGATCACGATTGGCAACCGTGAACTGGACGACTTGATCATTGCCCGCGCCGATGGCACGCCAACCTACAACTTCTGTGTCGTGATCGACGACTGGGACATGCGGATCAGCCATGTGATACGCGGCGACGACCACGTCAACAATACCCCGCGCCAGATCAACATCCTGCGCGCGCTGGGCGCCGAATTGCCGGTCTATGGCCATGTGCCAATGATCCTGGGGCCGGACGGCGACAAGTTGTCCAAACGCCATGGCGCGGTGAGTGTGATGCAGTACCTGGACGCCGGTTATCTGCCCGAGGCAATGGTCAACTACCTGTCCCGTCTGGGTTGGAGCCATGGCGATGACGAGCTATTTGGCCGCGACCAGTTGGTGCAATGGTTCGACGGCCAACACCTGGCCAAAAGCCCGGCCCAGTGGGACGCGGCGAAACTGAATTGGGTCAATGCACAGTACCTGAAGGCGATGGCCGACGAACCATTGGCAGCCCTGGTAAAGGCGCAGTTGCACAAACAGGGCATTGCGGTCGCGGATGACCGTTTGCCGCGCATCTGCGCGCTGTTCAAGGACCGTTGCGAGACCACAGTGGCGCTGGCCCAGTGGGCCGCTGCTTATTACGCCGAGGTCAAACCCGTGCCCGCTGAATTGGCCCAGCACGTGAGCGGCGCCGTATTGCACGCGTTACACCTACTGGCCTAAAAGCTGTCGTTGTGTGATTGGTACTAGCCATCGATCAGCATCAGCATCCGGGATGTACTGGTCGAATTCGATTTGAAGATGCCGCAACTCGCGAAGGCGGTTCGGG
>JANNGR010000311.1:0-48934 GCA_031403955.1 Betaproteobacteria bacterium | reverse complement strand
GGCCGCGCAATCTGGCCCAGATGCGGGCGTTCTTCCTGGCCAAGCCCATCGATCGAATTTTGCAGACACTGTCTGCTGAATTGGAGGCGGCGGCAATTTTGCAGACACCGTCTGCAAAATTCGACCGCAACAATGCGGTCGACGAAATGGGTCAGAGCGCCGTCAATCTGGTGTCCTTGGCCAAGGCATTTCCGTTGCCGTGGTCGGCCTATGTGCGCCTGCTGTCCGTGAAGAACCCGCAGGCCCGGCGCTTCTACGAAACCGAGGCGTTGAGGTGCGGCTGGTCCGTGCGCCAACTCGGCCGACAAATCGACAGCCAGTTCTACGAGCGCATTGCGCTGTCGCGCAACAAGGCCAAGATGCTGCAGAAGGCCGAGCAGGCGTCGCCGGGCGATGTTCCCACACCGGAAGAAGCCATCAAAGACCCGTTCGTCCTGGAGTTCCTCGGCCTGAAGGACGAGTATTCCGAATCCGATCTGGAAGACGCGCTCATCCAGCATCTAGCGGACTTCCTGCTGGAGTTGGGCGACGACTTCGCGTTCGTCGGCCGCCAGCGGCGCCTGCGGCTGGACGACACCTGGTTCCGTGTCGACCTGTTGTTCTTCCACCGCCGGCTGAAGTGCCTGCTGGTGATCGACCTCAAGGTCGGCAAGTTCAGCCATGCCGACGCGGGGCAGATGCACCTGTACCTCAACTACGCCCGCGAACACTGGACCAAGCCCGGCGAGAACCCGCCGGTCGGTTTGATCCTGTGTGCGAGTAAAGGCGCGGACGAGGCACGTTATGCCCTGGAGGGGCTGCCAAACAAGGTGTTGGCGGCGGAGTATCAGACCGTGTTGCCGGACGAGAAGCTGCTGGCCAATGAACTGGCACGCACGCGGCGGGAACTGGAGGGGCGGGGACACGGAGCGTCGGGCCATGATGCCGAGGCATTGCCATGAGCCGATGGCCCAAGGTTGCATTGAAGTACCTTTGTACGGAAGCGAGTCGCTACGAACGGCCAGTCCCTGGGACGACATACCGACAGCTTGGCGTCCGGCTCTGGGGCGGGGGTGGGTACGAACGCGAGGGAATCGACGGCGCGGACACCAAGTACAAACACTTCAATTGCGTTGCATCTGGCGACCTAATATTGAACAAGATCTGGGCGCGAAACGGTGCAGTGGCTGTAACTACGCCAGAACAAGCTGGGACATACGTAAGTTCGGAGTTCCCGACCTACGTATTGGATCAAGATCGTCTTGATCCTCAGTGGATGCGGATCATCACGAAATGGCCCCGCTTCTGGACTGCGTGCGACAACCGGGCGCAAGGAACGAGCGGCAAGAACCGGATCAATCCGCGAAAGTTCCTGTCAATTGAGGTGCCGCTCCCGTCCCTTTTGGAACAAAGGGACATCATCGCTCGCCAAGCGTCAGTGACCACACGGGTGAAGCAAATCGAGTTGCTGCTCGACGCCTCCGAACGAGACGCCGACCATTTACTTGCATTGCGATACCGCGATGCGGTTTCGGAGGCTTCGTCGCGCCTCATGGCTGAGGTCGCGCCGGCGGTTCGGCGTTCAGCGGAAATCAACGAATCGAGCAAGTACCGCGAAGTAGGCGCCCGTTCTTTCGGCAAGGGCCTTTTCCTAAAGCGTGACTTCGACGGAGCTGCGGCAACGTGGCAGAAGCCCGTTTGGATCCGTGAAGGCGATGTTGTACTGAGCAATATCAAAGCCTGGGAAGGCGCCATTGCGATCGCCACGCGCGCGCATGACGGCTGCATCGCTTCGCACCGGTACATCACATGTGTCCCGGATCGGGCGGTACTCACTGCTGGGTTCCTGACGTTCTACCTGTTGAGTGCGGCCGGGCTGGAGCGGATTGGAACGGCATCACCGGGCACGGCGGATAGAAACCGGACACTGAGTCTTACGAACCTCGCCCAAATTCAAGTGCCGACCCCGCCGATCGAGGTACAGAGGGCATTCGACTGCCTCCAGGCGAAGGTCATGGCCCTAAAGCAAAAGCACATCAAGATACGTGAGGCAAACGCGGCCCTCATTCCCGCGACGTTGGAACTGATCTTCCGAACAGACAAAGTCGGAAATGCCTGACGGCCAAGGAACAGAATCCCACAAGGAAACGAGAACGCGCATGAGCAATTCAAATGAGTTCGGCAAATTCGGCAAGTTCGCCATTGGTCCGGGCCGGCAATTGGATGGTGAACTGCGTATAGCAGGAGAGGGAACATCGCTGTACCTCCGTGACGACGTGTTCATTGACGTCGGCTCGATTACCGATGGATATGTGGCAGGAATACTGCAGGACTTAACCAAAGTTTCATTGATTCAATGCATTGCGCTTGAGGAAGCAGGGCATAGCAGCCGAGGTAAAGAGGAGTATCACTTTGCGAAGGTGTTTCCCCATTTCGTTCTCGAGGGGCAGCGGCATTTAGGGCCAAATGAAGCCGCCATTGTCGAGGTCAAACTTGTACTTGATGACGCACCGTCACTCTTCTACGACTTTGAAGCCTTCGGATCAGTTAGCGATGCAGGTCCGCACATGCAACGAATCGCCTTGTCCAATAAACGCAAGAAGCCAATTCCAATCGGCCCGGCGCCTCGTATCGTGTATTTCGCAGGAGAACACGTGATCGTTGAATCGGAAACCACGCTGGGAAGGATTCGTGCTGAACACAATCCAAGGGGGAACGTTGGAGGCCCCCGAGGCGTGCGGATTGATAACGATATTTCTGTCAACATCTGTCCGAAACAGCGCATCACTTTTGAAGACGCCATTTCTCGCGCTTTGCAATTGCTTCGGTTCTTGGAACTCATTATTGGTCGGCCTCAGAACTGCATTAGCTTCGTTCTGTACGTCGGGAAGGGCAAAAGAAGTGAGCCATTGCAAGTGAACTGGAGCCTTGCGCCGTCTCGAGTTTCGGATCCGACAGATATGGGGCGACGGCCGGCAGCGGCCGATCTATTGCTCGATCCTATCCGTCGCAAGGAAGAGTTCGTGACCGTCATGCGCGCTTGGCTCAAAAGCGATGATGAGCGACGCGACGCCAGAGAACGATTTCACAGTTCGTTCGCGCATCAGAGGACGTACACCGTCGAAAGGCTGGTTGGGGCAGCAAACATGTTCGACCTCCTTCCAAATTCAGCCGCACCAAAGGACATAGAAGTCTCTGCGGAACTTGAAGGGGCCAAACGTAGCTGCAAAGCAATATTTAAGCGGCTGCCGGAAAGCTACGAGCGCAACAGCGTTCTGGTAGCTCTGGGTCGGATTGGAAAAGCCTCACTCAAGCACAAGACGCGGCACCGGGCACGTCATATTGTGGACAACATCGGAGAGCGTTTTCCGGAACTAGTATGGGTTCTTGAGCACGCCGTGGACTGCCGAAACCATTATGTTCATGGCAGTGCTCCAAAGTTCGACTACAACAAAAACCAAAATATTGTCAGCTTTCTGACAGACACTTTGGAATTCGTTTTCGCTTCAGCGGAGCTAATAGAAACTGGGTGGAGTATTCGCGGTTTCATCGAAGGAGGTACCGTCATGTCTCATCCCTTTGGAGCATATCGTGTGTCCTATGAAGCCAACCTGCATGCGCTCAAGGCGCTTTGCGGATGACGACTTCTCCGAATGACAATCAGAACGTTAACCAGCCGGGTAGGGCAACGGTGTTCAAACCACGGATATAAGCGTTCTTGTAGTGATAGACAACCAAGCGGAGCCCAAGAACAAGCAGCATCAGTCTTCGGGCACGTAGGCGGTTGCGAATCGTTTGACGACGCAAGCCTACTCCCCAACGACAGGCAGCGCCACCTCCCGCTCCTGCCCGCGGATGCGATGTTCTCAAAGGTAGATTCCTGAAAGATTCGCAACACGGGCCCGCCCCCGCAATGGGAATCGACAGTTGCGTCGCCGTCAGCGCCGAGACTGGCGTGCAGCAGGCGCGGGACTACGCTGAAATCCTGGGCCTGAAGTTCGCGTATGTATGGGTGGACCACCCACGTTTGGAATCACCGTCACCCCGCCACAATCCAGCGCGCCGCCTTCTCCGCGATCATCAACGTCGGTGAATTGGTGTTGCCGCTGGTGATGGTCGGCATCACGCCGGCATCGACCACGCGCAGGCCATTGATGCCACGCACTTTCAATCGTGCGTCGACCACCGCAAGAGGGTCATCGGCTTTGCCCATTCTGGTGGTGCCGATCGGATGGAAGATCGTGCTGGCAATGTCACCTGCCAGTTTGGCCAGTTCCTCATCGCTCTGGTACTGGGCGCCGGGTTTGAATTCTTGCGGCTGGTACTTTGCCAGCGCCTTTTGCGCCACGATGTGGCGCGTGACACGCAGCGAATCGGCAGCCACCTTGCGGTCCTCGGGTGTGCTCAGGTAATTGGGTGCGATGGCGGGTTGATCTTCGAAACGCGCACTTTTGATTTTCAAGCTGCCGCGGCTGGTGGGGTTCAGGTTGCACACACTGGCCGTGATGGCCGGGAATGTGTGCAAGGGCTGGCCAAACGCGTCCAGGCTCAAGGGCTGCACGTGGTACTGAAGATTGGGATGTGGCTGATTGGGGTCGCTGCGCGTGAAAGCCCCCAGCTGTGACGGCGACATGCTCATCGGCCCGCTACGAGTCAGCGCATATTGAAGCGCAATTCCGGCCTTGCCAAACAGTGAGTCGGCAATCGTGTTGAGGGTTTTGGTGCCCTGCACCTTGAAAACGGCGCGGATTTGCAAATGGTCCTGCAGGTTGGCGCCCACGCCGCTCAGATGGTGCACAACACCGATGCCGTGTTGTTGCAGCAACTCCGAGGGGCCGACACCTGACAGTTGAAGAATCTGCGGCGACCCGATCGCGCCGGCACACAGGATCACTTCGCGGGTTGCGGCCACGATCACCTTGTGTCCGCCCTTGCCGCCCCGCACCACCTCGGCGCCGGAACAACGCAAGGCGCCGTCGGGTCCGCGCTCAAATAACAGGCGGCTCACCTGCGCCTGGGTCCACAGGCTGAAGTTGGGCCGGCGCATGGCCGTGGGACGCAGAAAGGCCTTGGCAGCGTTCCAGCGCCAGCCGTCCTTCTGGTTGACGTCGAAATACGCCACGCCGTTGTTGTCGCCGCGGTTGAAGTCGTCGGTGGCCGGTATGCCGGCCTGCTGGGCCGCCAGCGCAAAAGCGTCCAGCACGTCCCAGCGCAGGCGTTGTTTCTCGACCCGCCATTCGCCATTTGCCCCATGGAACGCAGCCATGCCTGCATCCTGTGGCGAGCCTGCATCCAAACGGTAATGGCTCTCATGCGCCTTGAAGTCGGGCAGGCAGTTGGCCCAGTTCCATTGGTCGTCGCCGGTCACGGCAGCCCATTGGTCATAGTCGCGTGATTGACCGCGCATGTAGATCATGCCGTTGATGCTGGAGCAGCCGCCCAGCGTCTTGCCGCGCGGGTATAACAAGCTGCGCCCGTTCAGCCCGGCCGAGGCTTCAGTCTGGTACAGCCAGTCGGTACGCGGGTTGCCAATGCAATACAGGTAACCCACCGGTATGTGAATCCAGTGGTAGTTATCCTTGCCACCGGCCTCGATCAACAACACCCGTTTGCTTGCATCCGCGCTGAGGCGGTTGGCCAGCAGGCAGCCGGCGGTGCCAGCCCCGATGATGATGAAGTCGAAGGTGTCTGCGTTGCTCAAAATCATGGTTTCATTTCCCGCAACAGCCAGCCTTTGAAGGCTTGCGCCGCTGCGTTGCTATGGCTGCCTTCGGGGGCAATCAGGTAATAAATGCTTCTTTCGTTGGCAGCGAGCCTTGCAGTGGGCGCACCAGTCGGCCGGCTTGAACTAGGCCATTGCCGACCGTATCACGATCCAGTGCCACACCCTCCGTGGTTCCATCGTGACTACAATTGAAATCGTCAATCAAACCCAAGGAATTCCACATGAGCACCGCTGACACCTATGTTCGCGCTCGCATCGACACCGACACCAAGGAACGTGCAGCCGAGGCGCTTGGCGCAATGGGCCTGTCGATTTCGGACGCGATTCGCCTGCTGATGTTGCGAATCGCCGATGAACGCCGATTGCCCTTCGAGGTTAAGGTTCCTAGCCCCATCACACGCAAGGCCATGGCCGAGCTTGAGGCCGGAAGAGGCAAGCGCTTTGCAAGCGTGAAGGCCCTGATGGCCGATTTGCATGCGGACGATTGATCGTGCGTCCGCATTCAAGCGCGATTACAAACGCGAAGCCAAGGGCCCCCGTCGAGCGACACTTGACGCAGACTTGGTGCCTGTTCTGATGGCCTTGGCAGAGGATCAACCGCTGGAGCCGCGTCACCGCGACCACGACCTGAGTGGAGATTGGGCGGGCTACCGTGACTGTCACATCAAGCCTGATTTGTTGCTTATCTATCGCAAACCCGACAGCGGCACCCTGCGACTGGCCCGACTTGGCTCGCACAGCGAGCTATTTGGCTGATGTAAATAGTTTTGATCCGAAGCGGTTGCAGTGTCGTCCCACCATGTTTTGCTCAAAGTAAGCGGCGTGGTCGGCGTTCAATATGAGCGCAGCAACCTGGACCGTGATGCGCATGCCGGTGAAAAACTGCCCATCCAGTTCGACTCGTTAAGAGTGTCGCGTTCACGCAGGGCAAGCAGCCCGCCACTTAAAAGGGGCGCGACGTGCGGATTGAGTGCGAACCGAGTTTGACCGCCGACGCGGATCTATGCAATTCTTGCGCGGCGACGGCGAAACTCAAAACACGGGTTGAGGCCCTAAAGGCAGGTTGCCAGTTGAAGTGGAGAAATCGAGCCACAGGTTTGCAGTCGTTCGCGTTTTGGCAGGTCGAATCTTTTGACGCGCGTTTGACGGTTTGCCTGTCTGTCACGAATCGGGCAGACTGCGCGGGCACGTCAACTTCAATTGGGCAATAACGCATCATGAACAAGCAATTCAGAATCGGCTTCATCGGCCTGGGCAATCTGGGCGAACCGCTTTGCAACAGCCTGGTGCGCAAGGGTTTCAACGTCACCATCACCGATTTGAATCAGGCCAACGCCCGGCGTCTGATCGACGCTGGCGCGGCCTGGTCCGGCGACGTGGCCGGCGTGTGCCGAAACGCCAATGTGGTCATCACCGCGCTGCCATCGGTGGCGGCTTCGCGCACGGTGGTCGAGGGTGCTGGTGGTGTGTTCGACAATCTGCCCTCGGGCGGGGTGTGGATAGAGATGAGCACTACCGACCTGGAAGACTTGCAGCGCCTGCAAGGGCTGGCCGAGGCGCGCGGCATCCAGGTGCTGGAGTGCCCGGTCACCGGTGGTGTGCACCTGGCGCACTCCGGCCAGATCACGGTGCTGGTAGGCGGCGAGCCGGCCACGGCGCAGCGGGTCGACCCGATCCTGAAGGCCATGGGCGGCGAGATTATCTACATGGGCAAACTCGGCAACGCGTCGGTGGTCAAGGTGGTTACCAACATGCTGGCTTTCATTCACCTGGTGGCAGCCGGTGAGGCGATGATGGTGCCGGCCAAATACGGCGTGGACCCGGACGCCACCTACCGCGCGATTCGCGCCAGCTCGGGCAACAGCTTTGTGCATGAGACCGAGTCCAAACTTGTTCTCTCGGGCAGCTACAACGTCAAGTTCACGCTCGACCTGGCCTGCAAGGACCTGGGGCTGGTCAACACCATCGCCGAAAAATTGGGCGTGCCGCTGGAGCTGGGCAGCCACACGCAACAGATTTTCCGCCGCGCGCGCGATTTGTTGGGCGCCCAAGCCCAATCGCCGGAGGTAGTGCGTATGCTGGAGCAGGCCTGCGGTCTGGAGTTGCGCGCGCCGGGTTACCCGTCTGAGCTGGTGGCCGAGTAAAACTAAACAGTCGAGATCAGGATCCACAAACGACCGCTTCATTGCAGCGTGTTATGGCCGCTGAAACACATCAATTCGGACAGGCGCGCGGCGATTTCGCGAACGTGTTCTTCGATGTCCGGGACGCTTGGGCTTTGCGGTCGATCGAGGCGTTCGATATAGGGAACCGTCAAGGCAGCGATGGCTTGCTGGTTGATGCCGAATATCGGTCTTGAAATATCAATCGCGCCGCGAATGCGCCGGCTTGGCCAGGTAACCGTAGCGTTGGTTCTGGCGGTTTCGATCTGGCGCAATAACTGAGCCGCGTCGATCTCAAGCTCGCCATCGATACGTATCTGCGCGGCGATCATCCGGGTGCGCTCGGCTTCATCGCAAAAGGCCAGCAGAATGGTGCCGGAAGCCGAGTCACTGAGTTTTCCCAACGCACCGACCTTGGCTCCAACCGTAAACGGCCCTGGGCTGTCGACTTGCGCCACCACGATGATGTGGCCGTCATGGTAGACCGTCAAATGGCACGACTGGTAGGCACGGCCGGCAAGTTCGCGCATCAGCGGCATGGCGGTTGCCACCAACGATTTCAATGGCTGCTGGCGGTGTGACAACTCGAGCATCTTCAAGGTCAGGCTGTAACGATCGTTCTCGTCAACCGCCAGGTAACCCCGTTGCTGCAGGGTCAAGGCCATGCGGAAAATTTCGCTGACGGTTCGGTTCAGAGCCTTGGAAAGTTCATTCAAGGTAAGCCCGCGCGCGGAACTCGCCAACACCTCCAGTATGTCCAGACCCTTGTCCAAGGCTGGCGCCGCATAACGCTGTGGTGTAGTTGTTGTAGACATCCTAAAAATGCCGGGTGAATTTATTACCAAAAATAAATTTCATTAGCAGAACAAATTCTAGCGATTTCGCCTTGATTTGTTTCACTCCACCCCCGGCTTGTTTCACGCATAGGGTTTTTACTCTCTCTACAGAGCAGCGAAGAAAGCATAGTGAACGTCACAAAGAAGCCAAGAAATAACTTTTCATATTTGAAATGGCTTACAAATTTCAATTCAGAGACGTTTTCGCGCAGCAAGACGCCATAGTCGATGGATTGGTGTTGACCCTGCAGTTGAGTGCGGCGACGATTGTTCTTGGCTTCGTCATCGGCATTTTGGTGGCCTCCGTCTTGGTCTACGCAAGGCCCTGGGCGCAGCGCACGGCGCGCGTGTACGTCGAAGTGATCAGGAACACGCCGCTGATTGTTCAGTTGTTCCTGATTTTTTTCGGCCTGCCCAGTCTGGGCGTGAAGCTCGACGTGATCACCGCCAGCGTGCTGGCACTGACCATCAACCTGGCGGCCTATAGCGCCGAAATCGTGCGGGCGGGTTTCGAGAGTATTCCCAAATCGCAGATCGAAGCCGGCATATCACTCGGCCTGACCGGTCCGCAAGTATTTCGGCACGTCATTCTCTTGCCGGCCCTGAAGAACGTCTACCCGTCCTTGACGAGCCAGTTTGTATTGATGATGCTGGCGACCAGTCTGGTATCACAAATTTCGGCCGCCGATCTGTTTCATGCCGGCTCCATCATCCAGTCCAGGACCTTTCGTGACTTCGAGGTCTACACCGTCATCGCGATTTTGTATTTGTGCCTGTCGCTGTTGATGCGCGGCGGATTCAGCGTGTGTTACCGGATCTTCTTTCGCAGATCATGATCCGCGAACTCGCAGGCCTCGACGTGCTGTATCTGGTGTTGGCCATGCGCTGGACCATTTTGCTGACACTGCTGGCCTTGAGCGGCGGCGGCACGATCGGTTTGCTGATTGCCGCGTCGGGCGCCTCAAAACATCTGGTGCTGCGCTACTTTGCGCGCGCTTATGTGGGCATTGTGCAGGGCATTCCGTTGCTGGCGTGGTTATTCATTTTCTATTTCGGGCTCTCGATTGTTGGCTACAACCTGCCGCCGTGGATTGCGGCGACGATCGGGTTTTCGGTCTATGCCGGCGCCTTCCTGGGCGAGATTTGGCGCGGGGCCCTGATCTCGATACCAAAGACGCAATGGGAGGCGGCTCTATCGATCGGACTGACCTATGTCGAGCAATTGCGCCACGTCATCATTCCGCAAGCCGTCCGGGTCGCCATACCACCCACGGTGGGCTTCATGGTGCAACTGGTCAAGAACACTTCGCTTGCGGCCGTAATAGGTTTTGTTGAATTGACGCGCGAGGGGCAACTCACAACAGCGGCTACGTTCCAGCCGTTTGCGGTTTATCTGATTGTTGCGGCTTTGTATTTTTGCCTGTGTTATCCGCTCACGCGTTACAGCAGAATCCTCGAAAGGAAGCGGCGTGTCGCTCGTTGAATTGAAATCGGTCGTCAAGCGCTTCGGGCAAACCACGGTATTGCAGGACGTGGACCTGAAGGTTGAGGCGGGCGAAATCATCGCCATCATCGGGCGTTCCGGTTCCGGCAAAAGCACGCTGCTGCGCTGCATCAATGGCCTGGAACCGGTTCAGGCTGGCGAGGTGTGGGTGGATGGTGTTGCCGTTCATGATCCAGGCGCCGATTTGCGCGCGTTGCGGGCCCGGGTGGGCATAGTTTTTCAGAGCTACAACCTGTTTCCGCACCTGACCGTTGAACGCAACATCACATTGGGCCCCATGATCGTGAAGGGCATGACGTCGGACAAAGCGGCAACGCTGGCTCTGGAGGCGTTGCGAAGGGTCGGGCTGGAAGAAAAATTGCACGCCTTCGCCGATGAACTTTCCGGCGGGCAACAACAACGGGTTGCGATTGCCAGGTCGCTGGCCATGGCGCCCACCATCATGTTGTTTGACGAAATCACCTCGGCGCTTGACCCCGAGTTGGTGGGCGAGGTATTGCGCGTTCTGGAAGCCATGGCACGCGATGGAATGACCATGCTGCTGGTCACGCATGAGATGAACTTCGCGCGCCGCGTCGCGAATCGCGTGGTGTTCATGAATCAGGGAAGGGTATGGGAGACCGGGCCGGCAAAAGACTTCTTTGCGGCCCCGAAAACCGAAGAGTTGAAAAATTTTCTGAGTTCTGTTCTTCACTAGGAGTAATTCATGTTCAAGAAATATGCCCGGGCCATAACCATCCTGGCGCTGGCCCTTGGCAGTGCGGCCGCTTATGCCGACAAGTTCGCCGACATTTTGTCAAAAGGCGTGGTGCGAATCATCGTGTTTGCCGATGTGCCGCCGTTCAGCTCGACGAACGTCAAACGCGAGGTGGAAGGCTTCGACGTAGACCTGGCCAAAATGGTGGCGGAGGCGTTGGGCGTCAAGCTCGAACTGGTTCCGGCCACCGCCGCCAACCGCATTCCTTATCTGCTCACCGACCGGGCCGACATGAACATTGCCGCCATGTCGGTCACCGCCGAACGCGCCAAGCAGGTTATGTACAGCCAGCCTTACGCCGACACCTCACTGGCCGTTTATGGGCCGAAAGCCAGCCTGGTGAAGTCGGCCGCCGATGTGACCCGGCTAAAGACCAGCGTGGCCAAGGGCACGACCGAAGATATCGTGCTCACCGCGCTGAATCCGGGCGCCGACATAATGCGCATGGAAGACAATGCCACGGCCGTGCAGGCCTACCTGTCGGGCCAGTCGCAGTTGCTCGCGGCCAACTCGGTGGTGGTGGTTGAACTGGCAAAGAAGAATCCGGGCAAGGAATTCGACTTCAAGTTCGCGCTGCGGCGCGCACCGGCGCACGTGACGGTGAAGCTGGGTGAACACAATCTGCTGCGCTGGCTCGACACCTTCATCTTCCAGAGCACGCTCAACGGCGAGCTAAACAAGCTGCACGTGAAATGGCTCGGCGGCCCGATGACGGCCCCGCTGCCAACACTCTGACCGACGACACGCGACCGGTGCTTTCAGCCGATGTCGAAGCACGATTTCAGCCCGGATGAATTCGCCGCGCGGCGCGCGTGTGTGCGCTGGGCGATTACCGCTGCCGGCCTGGATTGGCTGATAGTGTTTCATCCGGTCTCTATCCATTGGCTGACCGGGTCGGACGCAAAGAGTTACCAGGAATTCCAGTGCCTGCTGATTTCCGCCCAGCCCGGACCACTCACGTTGTTGACACGCGAAGGGGAGCGCAATGAATTCCAGGACGACGCGCTGGTAGACCAGATTTTCACCTTCGGTGGCGGTGAAAACGAAGACCCGGTTGCCGCGTTTGAAAAGCTGGCCGCGGCGCTTGATCTGCGCCGTGCGCGCGTCGGTTTGGAAGTGCCGGCCTACTACCTGCATCCGCACCATTACGTCCGGCTAAAGCAGTTCCTGGGCCAGGCGCTGGTGGCCGAACCGAGCAGCCTGGTACATGACCTGAAACTGGTGAAGTCCCCCGCCGAGCTGGCTTACATCCGGGCCGCCAGCGGCAAAGCCGATGCCGCGATGGCGGTCTTCGCCGCCGCGCTACAAGTGGGCCGCAGCGAACTGGCGGTCGCCGGCAAGGTCTACCAGGCTTTGCTGGCAGCCGATAGTGGTCTGGCCGCAAGCCCGATCAACCTGGTCTCGGGCGAACGTTCCGGCTTCAGCCATGGCGCTCCCACCGAACGGCTTTTGCGAGCGGGCGATTTCGGCAGTGTCGAATATGGCGCCACGCACCGGCGTTATACGGCGACCATCGGGCGCCAGTTCAGCATCGGCGCGCCGACCCGGCGCATGGTCGAAATCTACCAGGTGGTGCGCCGCGCTTGTGACGCCTGCATGGCGGAGATTCGTGACGGCGTGAGCGCCAGCGTGCCACACGCAGCGGCAAAACGTGTGATAACACAGGCCGGTTTGGAGCGTTATCGCGTGCATACCTCGGGATACGGCCTGGCGCCCGGTTTCCCGCCGAGCTGGGGCGAGCCGATGCACCTGCTGGCCAGTAGCAGCTACACACTGCGCGCCGGCATGGTGTTGAGCATCGAGCCGCCGGTATTCATCGGTGAAGAGCGCCTCGGCGCGCGCATCATCGACAACGTTCTGGTGACGCAAAACGGCGCCGAGAGGCTGTCGCAATTCAGTCGCGACCTGATCGTGGTGGCGTGATCATGGGAGGGGAGGACCAGCAAAAGAACTTTTGCGGCCCCGAAACTGAGGAGTTGAAAAGGTTTTTCGAGTTCTATTTTTTACCAGGAGCAAATCATGTTCAAGAAATGGGTTCAATCGATCGCAATCGTCTTGTTGTCCCTCGGCTTTTTCAATGCCGCATGGGCCGAGCGCCTAGAGGAAATAATTTCAAAAGGCGTTGTTCGCATTGGCGTGCCGCTGGACGTTCCACCGTTCGGTTCACAAAATGTGAACCGGGAGCCCGAGGGTTTTGACGTTGACATTGCCAACATGGTCGCCAAGGCACTCGGGGTGAAGCTCGAGCTGACACAGATTACCGGCGCGAACCGATTGCCGTTCCTGCTCACGGACAAGGTGGACATCGTGATTTCGGTCATGGGGCTGACACCCGAGCGGGCCAAACAAATCATGTTCAGCGCCCCGTATGCGAACACCTCGCTGGCGGTGTATGGTCCGAAAAACATAGCCGTCAAGTCAGCGGCTGATTTGACCAATTACAAGACGGCAGCAGCCAAAGGCACCACCCAGGAACTGGCCTTGTCGGCGGCCAATCCAAAGGCCAACATAATGCGCACCGAGGACGATGCGACCGCTGCCGCCGCCTATCTTTCCGGGCAAGCGCAGATATTCGCAACCAACAGCATTGTTGCGATCGACCTGGCCAAGAAAAACCCAAAGAAGGAATTTGACCTGAAGTTCAATATTCGCCAGAGTCCAGCCCACATGGGTGTAAAGATGGGGGAACACAATCTGGCGCGCTGGCTCGATTCGTTCATTTTCTTCAACGTCATGAACATGGAGCTTGACAATCTGCACATCAAATGGCTC
Organism: Betaproteobacteria bacterium; assembly: GCA_031403955.1. Taxonomy (GTDB): domain Bacteria; phylum Pseudomonadota; class Gammaproteobacteria; order Burkholderiales; family Burkholderiaceae_C; genus CAISIP01. The sequence goes on along the minus strand of JANNGR010000311.1, from coordinate 35,199 downwards.
GGTCGCCGCATGGATCCGATGCCGGCGTTGTGATGCAAGTCGCTGACCAACCTGAAGTGCGCTGGGACCGGATGACGGCCCCGGCGCTGATCCAGGCGGCGCGTGAAAAGACGGTGGTCATCATACCGTTGGGCGCGACCGAACAACATGGGCCGCATCTTCCAACCCAGGTCGATTGGCGGCTTGCCTACGAGTTGTCGCTGCGTGCCGCGCGCCTGATGCGCGGGCGCCAGAATGCGCTCGTGACACCGGCCATACCGTTTGGAATGTCCGAGCACCACATGTCACTGGGCGGCACGCTGACGCTGAATTATTCGACCATGGCGGCCGTGGTAGGTTGCGTGGTGCGTTCGGCGGCGCGACACGGTTTTAAGCGCATATTCGTATTGAACGGACACGGCGGGAATATTGCGGCGCTTGAAACCATCGTTACCGAATTGACGATCGAGTTGAAGTTACCGCTGGCCGGCGGCACCTATTGGCAAATTGCGGCGGATTCGATCGGAAAGATTCTGCAACACCAGCGCGGCGTATTACACGCCTGTGAAGCCGAGACATCGATGCTGCAGGCATTGTCGCCCGACACGGTCATGCCGCTGCACGCCTCATTCAAGGCAGCGCTGGTGCCTGGCTTGTCGGCCATCGAAGGCGTCAACCCGGGTGTGTACCGATGGCAACAACTCAAGACTCGATCCAGTCTGGGGCTGATTGGTGAAGCCTGGGCGGCGACGCCGGAAAAAGGCCAGCGGCTGTTGGACGCGATCGCGCGCGATGTAGCCGACGCGTTGTCGAACCAGGCCTTGTGGGAAGCGCCGATTTAAGTTCCGTCATGAGCACAACCGTATTCAGCGACATCGACTGGAACAAAAACGGCAAGCAAGTCGGGTCGCTGTTTTTGCCGCATTCACCCGATGATGATGCCTGGGGAGTGATTCCCTTCCCAGCCGCATCGATCCGCAATGGCGATGGGCCAGTGGTGGTGGTCAGCGGGGCCGTGCACGGCGATGAATACGAAGGCCCGGTCGTGATTGCCGAGTTGATACGCCAGATTCAGCCCGCTGACGTGTTCGGTCAACTCATCTTGCTGCCGGCGTTCAACGCACCCGCGTTGCGTGCCGGCCGGCGCACCTCGCCGATCGACCACCACAACCTGAATCGGGTGTTGCCGGGTGATGACTTCGGCTCGCCAACGCAACAGATTGCGCGTTATGTCGCAGAGCATGTTTTCGCCCGCGCCAATTTTTATCTGGACCTGCACGCCGGCGGCAGAACCTTGTTTATCCAGCCCAGCGCACACGTCGTGATGGCCGGCAACATGGCTCCCGATCTGGTCAAGGCAAACGCTCGCCTTGCCGAGGCTTTCGCGGTCGGCATCACGGTACAAACCAGCAACATGGGTGATTACCGCACTTGCGCCGGTTATGCCAGCATGATAGGCATACCCACCCTGGCGGCCGAGATGGGCATGGGCGGGTGGGTCACCGGGGACTCGGTGCAGGCCGCGCGGGACGCAACGCGCCGTTTCCTAAAACATACCGGTGTGTTGCCACAGATTGCCACCGTGGCCGGGGTGCGGACACGATGGACACGCATCGATGGCGCGGCAGCTTATCTATTCGCTGCGTTTGATGGCTATTTCGAGCGCCGTTTCCAACTCGGCGAAGCCATCGAATCGGGCCAATTGGCCGGGTTGATGCACCAGTTGTCCCGGCCTGAGCTTGAACCCGCGCCGGTGTTTTTCAGATCCAGCGGAACACTCTATGCCCACGGACTGGCCGGCCATGTGCGGGCCGGGCAAAACCTGGCGGTACTGACCCAGGATGTGGGTTCGCCGGGGGGATGAATTTTGTCCAACCCGAGGCAGCCCGTCATTCGCGAAGATATTGTGCGCGCACAAGTTCGCATCTTCGACGAGTTCGGGCCTTTTCTGCGCCGCACGCCGGTTCTGAGGCTCTCCGGGCCGTCCATCGGGCTGGCCTGCGCCGAGGTCTGGTTCAAGCTGGAGCAGTTGCAGGTCGGCGGCAGCTTCAAGGCCCGCGGCATGCTCAACCGCATGTTGGCCAACGTCATTCCGGCCAGCGGGGTAATCATTGCGTCCGGTGGCAATGCAGGCATTGCCTGTGCCCAATCGGCCAAAGCGCTTGGCGTGACCTGTGAGGTGTATGTGCCCGAACTGTGCCCACCGGCCAAGCAGCAAAAACTGGCTACCCTGGGGGCCAAGGTGGTGGTGGCAGGCGCGTTTTATCCGCAAGCGCTGCAAGCCTGCCTGGCGCGGCAACAAAACACCGGAGCATTACTGGTGCATGCTTATGACCAGACCGAGGTGGTCGCCGGCGCCGGCACCCTGGCACTTGAAATCGAGGCCCAGGCCGGCTGTCCGGATTCGGTATTGGTAAGCGTCGGTGGTGGTGGCTTGATCGCCGGATTGGCGGCCGGTTTTGAATCGCGCGCCAGCGTGGTGGCGCTGGAACCGGAGCTTGCGCCCACGCTGCACACGGCGCGCAGGCATGGGCAACCGGTCGATGTGGAGGTCGGCGGCATCGCTGCCGATTCGCTGGGGGCCAGGAGAATTGGTCAGATTGCCTGGCAGGTAACCGAAAAATGGGTCAAGAAGTCCTTAGTGGTGAGTGACGAGTCGATCCGATCGGCGCAACTCTGGATGTGGCGCGAACTGAAACTTGCCGTTGAACCTGCTGCCGCATTGCCTTTTGCCGCCTTGCAGTGCGGCGCCTATGTACCGCGTAGCGATGAGAAGTTGTGCCTGATCGTCTGCGGTGCCAATATGGATCCGGCCTCACTGGTTTAGCAAAGCAGGAGCAGCATGAAAGAAGTGATCGATTGCGGATTGCCCGCACTGGCCCAACCATTTTCCTGGGCGGTCAAGGGCGGCGGCATGTTGTTCACGGCGCATGGTCCGGTACGCCAGGACGGCTCCATCGACACCGGGCCAATTGAAGACCAGGCGCGCCTGACATTTTCGAACCTGCGCCGCGCGGTGGCGGCCGCCGGTGGCACGCTGGACGACGTAACGCAGGTGCTGATCTACATGCTCGATATCGCGGACATGCAGGTGATCGACACGGTGTACCGGGACTTCTTCGCGCCACCCTACCCCAACCGATCCAGCGCAGCGGTCGCCGCCCTGGTGGTGCCGGGAATGAAACTCGAAATTGTGGCCTACGCCGTGCTGCCGGTTACGCCAACGCGCGCAGTTTGACCAGCAGTTCGGCCATATCGGGCTGCGCCACCGCAGGGTCGTTCTGGTTAGCGAGCCGGTACCTGACCAATCGCTCCAGTGTCTCGACCTGGGGTGTCAGGCTGCCAAAGAATCGTGTCTCATTGCCAACGGCGATCAGCAAGGTCGGGAAGTCCTGCACTTCAATCGGGTCGATCAGATCGGCATGGTCTTCCACGTCGACCCAGACAAACCGCGCCTGTGGAAATATTGCGCTGACCTGCTCGAAGCGGCTGCGGTAATCGCGACAGACACCACACCACTCGGCGCACAGGCAAGCTACCAACAGGCAAGAATCGGGCATCGCATTCGAGAGGGAGTTTGCGCAGGCGTGTGTGCGTTGGTACGATGTTGTCGGACCATTCACTCTACACGAGCAGCCAATCCATGAAACGTCTTGAAGGCAAATCGGCCGTTGTCACTGGCGCGGCGAGCGGCATCGGTCGCGCTGCCAGCATCCTGTTTGCGCAACACGGCGCGCGCTTGGTGGTGGTCGATCGCGCGCCCGACGTCAAGGCCACCGCCGACGCCATCCGCCATTTCGGCGGGCAGGCGCTGGCGTTGGTCAAGGACGTGTCGCAGGAAGCCGACGTGGCCGATTTCATTCAATCCGCCGTGCATGAATACGGCGGCCTGGATATCTGCTTTGCCAACGCCGGTGTCAGTGGCGGGCTGCGGCCATTTGACGACTGGAGCGCGGCCGACTGGATGCACATACTGGGCATCAACCTGATTGGTGCCTTTCTGTCCATCAAACACGCGGCACGGGTGATGGTGCCGGCGGGCCGCGGCTCGATCATCTGCACCGCGTCGGTCGCCGGCCTGCGCTCCGGCGCCGGTGGCCCGCCCTACAGCGCCAGCAAGGCCGGCGTGATCAGCCTGGTTCAGACCAGCGCCAACGAGTTCGGCGGCAGCGGCGTGCGCATCAATGCGATTTGCCCGGGGTTGATAGAAACCGGCATGACTCAAACCATTTTCGAGACCGCCCGCGCACGCGGCTCGGAACGCAAAATAGGCCAGCTCAACGCGCTGCGCCGCGGTGGTGTGCCGATGGAGATTGCCAACGCGGCGTTGTTCCTGGCGTCCGACGAAGCCTCGTATGTGAACGGCCAGGCGCTGGCGGTGGACGGTGGCCTGTCGAGTTCGTTGCCGGTGGTGCCACCGAAACTGCAGAACCCTTGAGCGGTTCGCGCGCCAGTCAGCGGTACATGCACAGCGCCGGTTGTCAACATGCGACCAATTCTTGACGCGCAGCGACGCACCGAATCGGTACTTACCCGAAGCGGCAAACCACGCCTGCTACCTATACTGAAAAGCGCGTCAAGCGCCGATTCACCCGCAACCGACCGGAGACTGAAGCATGTCACACGAACTTGAGGATTTGAGCCAGGAAGTTGCCCTTGGGCGCAGCTCGCGGCGGGATTTTCTGGGCCGCGCGGCGTTATTGGGCGTCTCGGCGAGCGCTGCCAACACGCTTCTTTCCAGTGCGGCGCAAGCGGCCGGACCGCGCAAGGGCGGAACCCTGAAAATCGGCATGCAGGGCGGCGCCGCAACCGACAGCCTGGATCCGGCGCTGGCGGCAAACCAGGTTACGTTCAGCGTTGGCCGTGCCTGGGGTGAGGAGCTCGTGCGCCTGTCGCCGAGCGGCCAACTCGAGCCAAGGCTGGCGACCGAATGGGGCTCGGCACCGGATGCCAAGGCATGGACTTTCAAAATCCGCAAAGGCGTGATGTTCCACAATGGCAAGGAGATGACGGCCGATGACGTGGTGGCCACGATGGAGCGCCATTCCGGCAAAGACACCAAGTCGGGCGCTCTGGGCATCATGCGGGGCATCGATTCAGTCACGCGCAACGGCGACACCGTGATATTCACGCTGAAAGACGCAAACGCCGATCTGCCTTACCTGCTGACCGATTACCACCTGCTGATCCAGCCCAATGGCGGCAAGGATGCACCCAGTGCCGCCATCGGCACCGGCCCCTACAAGATGGCGACCAACGAGCCCGGCATACGGCATATAGGCTCGCGTTTCGCCAATTACTGGGCACCCAAGGCACGTGGCCATGCGGATCAGATCGAATTCGTGATTCTGAACGACAGCACGGCGCGCACGGCGGCCTTGCAAAGCGGGCGGGTCAACATCATCAACCGGGTCGACCCCAAGGTGGTGGACCTGATCAAGCGCGCGCCGGGCGTGACGATCCAGACCGCGTCCGGCCGGGGACACTATGTGTTCATCGCGCATTGCAACACGGCGCCATTCAACAACGCCGATTTGCGCCTGGCGCTCAAATACGCGATGAACCGGCCCGAGATGGTGGACAAGATCCTGCGTGGGTATGGTTCGGTCGGCAACGACTTTCCGATCAACGCCAGTTATCCGCTGTTCTCCGCTGATATTCCGCAACGCGCCTACGACACCGACAAGGCTGCGTTCCATTACAAGAAGTCGGGCCACAACGACGCTATTTTGTTGCGCACCTCCGAGGTGGCCTTCCCGGGCGCGGTCGATGCGGCGCAGCTTTACCAGACCAGTTGTGCCAAGGCCGGCATCAAGCTCGAGATCAAACGTGAACCGGGCGACGGCTACTGGTCGGAAGTGTGGAACAAACAGCCCTTCTCAACCTCGTATTGGGGCGGTCGCGCCACCCAGGACCAGATGTACTCCACGGCCTACATCACGGCCGCGGACTGGAACGACACCCGGTTCTTCAACCCGAAGTTCGACCAGATGGTGGTCGCTGCGCGGGCGGAGCTAAACGCCGCCAAACGCAAAACCATGTACCGCGACATGGCGTTGATTGTCCACAACGAAGGTGGCGTCATCGTTCCGATGTTCAACGATACGATTGACGCCACCGGCCCGAAGGTCGGCGGCTGGGTCAAGAACCCGAATGCCGAACTCATGGGCGGCATGGCCGCATCCGAATGCTGGCTGGAATCCTGATGGCAATGCCCGACACATGTCGTCACCCCTGCTGAAACAGGTGGCCTGGCGCGTTGCGTTGGGCCTGTTGATGCTGCTGGGTGTTTCGGTTCTGATATTTGCCGGTACGCAACTGCTGCCTGGAGACGTGGCCCAGGCGATACTGGGGCAGTCGGCAACGCCGGAAGCGCTGGCCAACCTGCGCCGGGAAATGGGTCTCAACGATCCGGCGTATCTACGTTATTTTCATTGGTTCGGCAGCGCCATGGCGGGCGACTTTGGCAAGGCGCTGTCCAACGGGCAGGACATTTCCGCCGCGCTGGGCAAGCGCCTTTCCAACACCCTGTTTCTGGCCGTTTGGGCCGCGCTGGTGTCGGTGCCGTTGGCGATTGGCTTGGGGCTGGTCGCGGTGCGGCACCGCAACGGCTTTGTCGACCGCCTGATCTCCGGCCTGGGCCTGGCTTCCACCTCGCTGCCGGAGTTCTTCGTGGGTTATGTGTTGATGTATTTCTTTGCCGTCAAGCTGCAATGGGTCACCAGCGTGTCCACCGTGTTTGACGGCATGCCGCTGGCCGAGCGGCTGGAAGCGATCGTGTTGCCGGTCGCGGTACTGACAACGGCGGTACTGGCGCACATGATGCGCATGACACGCGCCGCGATTCTCAACGTGATGCAGTCCGCCTACATAGAAACCGCGGAACTCAAGGGGCTCACCGCGCTGCAAATCATTTACCGCCACGCGTTGCCCAATGCGCTGGCGCCCATCATCAATGTGGTGATGCTCAACCTGGCGTTCCTGGTAGTCGGTGTAGTGGTGGTCGAAGTGATCTTCGTTTATCCCGGCATGGGCCAGTACCTGGTGGACCATGTTGCCAAACGCGACGTGCCGGTGGTGCAGGCCTGCGGCCTTATCTTTGCCGCCGTCTACATCAGCATGAACATCGTGGCCGACATTGCCGGCGTGTTGTCAAACCCGCGCTTGCGGCATCCCAAATGAGGCCGCGAATTGCTTGACTGGCGGCGCATGCCGACCCTGGCCATGCTTGGCCTGCTGCTGACCGGCACGTTTGTATTCATCGCGCTGTTCGCGCCCTGGATAGCACCGCACCCGACTGGTGAAGTGGTGGGTGACGTGTGGGCGCCGATGTCGGACCAGCACTGGTTGGGCACCGACAACCTGGGGCGCGACCTGCTTTCGCGCATGATCCACGGCACCCGGGTAACGCTGGTGATTGCCGGCGCGGCCACCGCCCTGTCGTTCACGATGGGCTCGATCCTGGGTTTTGTGGCGGTGGTGGTCGGCGGCTGGGTCGACCAATGGCTGTCGCGCGGTGTCGACCTGTTGATGGCCATTCCGACGCTGATCTTCGCGCTGGTCGTCTTGTCCGTGTTGCCTTCGACCATCACGGTGCTGGTACTGGTGATGGGCATCCTGGACGCGACCCGTGTTTTCCGGCTCTCGCGCGCGGTTGCCGCCGACATCAATGTGATGGATTTTGTCGAAGCGGCCAAGTTGCGCGGTGAGAAGACCGGATGGATCGTGTTTTCGGAAATCTTGCCCAACGCGCTGACGCCGCTGGTGTCCGAGCTCGGACTGCGGTTCATTTTTGCGGTGTTGTTTTTGTCCGCCCTGTCCTTCCTCGGCCTCGGTGTGCAGCCACCCGACGCGGACTGGGGCGGCATGGTGAAGGAAAACAAGGAAGGTATTGTGTTTGGCATACCGGCGGCGCTGATTCCGGCGGCGGCGATCGCGGTGTTGACGATCTCGGTAAACCTGGTGGCGGACTGGATCCTGACCCGCACGACGGATCTAAAGGGCGGGCGTGGCAGTGGCTGACGCGGCACCCGCGGACCAGCCGGTACTGGACATCCGCAATCTGCGGATCGAGGCCACGGTTCGGCCGCCAGGAGAAAAGCCACGCAATATCGTGATCGTCGACGACGTGTCGCTGACGCTGCAAAAGGGCCGCGTGCTGGGGCTGATCGGCGAATCCGGCGCAGGCAAGTCAACCGTTGGCTTATCCGCTTTGGGTTATGGCCGCGGCGGGGTTCGGATCACCGGCGGCGAAGTGTTTCTGAACGGCCGCGACATACTCAAGGGAGGCGCCAACGGACTGCGCGCGTTGCGCGGGCGTGAGGTGTCTTACGTGGCGCAGTCCGCGGCTGCCGCATTCAATCCTTCGCACCGTCTGATGGATCAGGTGGTGGAGACGGCGCTGCAGCATGGCGTGGCCAACCGGACCGATGCGCAACAACGGGCAGTGGCGCTGTTCCGAAAGCTCGGCCTGCCCGACCCGGAAAACTTCGGCCGGCGCTTTGCACACCAGGTGTCGGGCGGGCAGCTACAACGTGCGATGACGGCGATGGCACTGTGCGCCGAGCCCGACCTGATCGTGTTCGACGAACCGACCACCGCGCTGGACGTCACGACCCAGATCGACGTACTGGCCGCCATCAAGGACGCCATCCGTGACACCGGTGTCGCGGCGTTATACATCACACACGACCTGGCGGTCGTCGCGCAGGTGTCGGATGACATCCTGGTGCTGCGCAACGGCAAAATGGTGGAGTTCGGCGACACCGAGCGGATCATCCGCTCGCCCACCCAGCAGTACACGCGCGCGCTGGTGTCGGTGCGCTCGATTACGCACCAAGAAAAACGACCAGCGCCGCAACCCTTGCTGAGCATTCGCAACATCAGCGCCGGTTACGGCGGCCGCAACGTCAAGGTGCTCGATCAGGTGTCGGCCGATCTCAGCCTGGGCCAGACCCTGGCCGTGGTGGGCGAGTCCGGCTCCGGCAAGTCGACGCTGGCGCGTGTCATCACCGGCTTGCTGGCGCCATCGCAGGGCGAGATTGTTTTCAACGGCAAGACCTTGCCGGCTCGCCTGCCGGAGCGCGACAAGGACGATCTGCGCCAGTTGCAGATGATCTACCAGATGGCCGACGTGGCGATGAACCCGCGCCACACCGTGCGCTCCATAATTGGCCGGCCGCTGGAGTTTTATTTCGGCATGCAGGGGCACGAGAAAGAGCGGCGCATCCAGCAACTGCTGGACGAAATCGAGATGGGGTCCGGCTACATCGATCGTTACCCGGCCGAACTCTCAGGCGGGCAAAAGCAGCGCGTCTGTATTGCGCGCGCCCTGGCCGCCAAACCCAAGCTGATTATTTGCGACGAGCCCACCAGCGCGCTCGACCCGCTGGTGGCGGACGGCATTCTCAAGCTGCTGCTGAACCTGCAAGCGGTCGAGCATGTGGCCTACCTGTATATCACGCATGACCTGGCCACGGTGAAAGCCATCGCCGACTCGATTGCCGTGATGTACCAGGGCAGGATTGTTCGTTACGGCCCCAAGTCCGAAGTGCTCACGCCGCCGTTTGACGACTACACCGACTTGCTGCTGTCGTCCGTGCCGGAAATGGAGCTTGGCTGGCTGGAAGGCGCAATTTCGCGCCGGCGCATGGCAAGCGCCGGACACTGAAGGCGCCTCGATCGCCACCCACCACTGAGCGCGTCACATGCAATTGGTTGTACTCACCGCCGAGCTGGCCCATGAGAGCAATAGCTTCAGCCGCATCAGCACCAGTTACGACAAGTTCATGGCGCGGTCGTTCTGCCTAGAAGGCGAGCCGGCGAAGGCCGCGCGCGGCAATGCGAATACCGAACTGGCGGGTTTCCTTGACGCGGCGCGGGCGCATGACTGGGAGGTCATCCACGTAATCAGTGCCTCGGCCAATCCCGGTGGGCCGGTCACGCGGGATGCGTTCGAGCGTTTGACCGACCCAATCGTTGCGGCTGCCCGGCAACACAAAAGCCGACTCAACGGCATCCTGCTGGGTCTGCACGGCGCCATGGTGACCGAGTTCTGCGAGGACGGCGAGGGCGAGCTGCTGGCGCGTTTGCGCGCCGTGGTGGGCCCGGCGCTGCCAATCGCGATCACACTCGACCTGCACGCGAATGTGACGCGCGCGATGTGTGTGTTGGCCAACATAATCGTGTCGTACCAGACCTACCCGCATGTGGACATGCGCCGCACCGGTCTGCAGGCTGCCAACATTTTGCAACGCACGATGCGCGGTGAAATTCATCCGGTCACGGTTCGTGCGCACCGCCCGATGCTGACCGAGGCCACCGGCGGGCGCACCGATATGGGACCCATGCTTGGCTGGCTGGCGCGCGCACGCGGTTATGAAACCGGCCGCGACGTTTTTTCCGTCAGCATCAACGCCGGTTTTAGCCACGCCGACATCGCGGAGGTCGGGCCGACGGTGCTGGTTACCGGCCAGGGCGACCTTGCGCGGCACCAGCAGTTTGCCGAAAGCATCGCCGACGGCATGTGGGACAAACGCTTCGAGGAGTTGAACCACTACTACACGGTAGACCAGGCGGCGGCCCTGTGCGCCGCGTACCAAAGGCATACCGGCCCGATGGTGGTCGCCGATTATTCCGACAACCCCGGCGGCGGCGCGTATGGCGACTCGACCAATTTGTTATCGGCGCTGCTCAAGGCGGGGGTGAGCGACGCGTGTTTTGGACCGATGGTCGACCCCGATGTGGTGCGTCAATTGTTGACCTGCAAGGTGGGCGACAACGTCAATATCGAACTCGGCGGAAAAATCGACCCCACGCTTGGCGGCGCACCCTTGTGGCTGCGGGGCATTTTGCGGCTGCTCAGTGATGGTGAGTATGTGGGCGACGGCCCGATGGTGGGTGGCCAGCGGCGCAGTTGGGGCCCGACCGCCGTGGTGCGGGTCGATGGCATCGACATTCTGGTCGTGACCAACACCGCACAGATGTGGGACCTGCAGCAATTCAAGGCGTTCGGCATCGACCCGCAGGCAAAAAGCGTGGTTGCGCTCAAGTCGGCGCAACATTTCAGGGCCGCGTTCGGGCCGATCGCCGGCCAGATAATTGTGTGCGACAGCGGCGCCTTGTGCGCGCCCGATTGCACCGCCTTGCCTTACTGCCGCGTGGCGCGTCCGATCTTCCCGCTCGACCAACAGATCGACATCGAGGCCTGGAAAGCCAAGCACACCTGACGCAGCGTCGATACAGGCAGGCACAATCACATTTAACCGTCAGGAGACCTTCGCATGGACTTGAATTACTCGGCTGAAGAACTGGCCTTTAGAGACCAGGTGCGCGCCTGGCTGGCAGCCACGCTGCCGGCAGATATTCGCGACAAGGTGACCCAATACGAGCACCTGTCGCGCGAGGACTTTGTGCGCTGGCACAAGATCCTGGCGGCCAAGGGCTGGTCGGTGCCGCACTGGCCCGTCGAGTGGGGCGGCACCGGCTGGGATACCACCCAGCGCTATATTTTTGACGAGGAATTCGGCCTGGCCGGAGCGCCGGGGCTACCGCCGTTCGGACCACAAATGTGCGCCTCGGTGTTGCTGCGCTTCGGCACTGCGCAACAGAAAGATCGTTTTCTGCCGCGCATCCGCGAAGGCGACGACTTCTGGGTGCAGGGTTATTCGGAACCCGGCGCCGGGTCCGACCTGGCGGCGCTCAAGACCCGCGCCGAGCGTCAGGGCGACCATTACCTGGTCAATGGCCAGAAGATCTGGACCACGCTGGGGCATTTTGGCGACTGGATTTTTTGCCTGGTGCGCACCGACGCGAGCGCCGAAAAACGCCAGGAAGGCATCAGCTTCCTGCTGGTCGACATGAAAACACGGGGCATCACGGTTCGGCCGCTGATCCTGATGGACGGCGGCCACGAAGTCAATGAGGTGTTCTTCGAAGACGTCAAAGTGCCGCTGGAGAATCTGGTGCACGAGGAAAACCGGGGCTGGACCGTGGCCAAGTACCTGCTTGGCCATGAACGTATGGGCAGCGCCCGCGTCGGCGCGTCGCGGCGCGAACTGGCGGCCTTGCGCGAGCTGGCCGCGCGCGAACAAAAAAGCGGCCTTCCGCTGATGGAGGACCCACGCTTTCGCGACCGGCTGTCGCGTGTCGAGATCGAACTCACCGCGCTCGAGCTGACGTCGATGCGTTTTCTGGACCGCATGCGCAAGACCGGCCAGCCACCGGGCGCGGATGTGTCGATGCTGAAAATCAAGGGCACCGAGATCCAGCAGGCGATCACCGAACTGATGATGCAGGCGTTGGGGCCCGGCGCGTCACCCTTTGTCGCGGTGGAAGGCGGCGCGGTCGACCCGTTTGCCTCGCGCCTGGCGCCACGTTATTTCAACTACCGCAAGACCAGCATCTACGCCGGCTCCAACGAGATCCAGCGCAACATCATCGCCAAGATGACGCTTGGCCTTTAGCAAGGAAACACGCCATGGATTTCGAATACAGCGAAGAACAACAACTGCTGGCCGATTCGGTGCGCAAGTACCTGGCCAACGCATACGGCTTCGAAGCGCGCAATAAGGTGATTGCCTCAAGCCAGGGCTTCAGCCCCGCCGCCTGGTCGACATTTGCCGAAATCGGGCTTACCGCCATACCGTTCGCCGAAGCCGACGGCGGCTTCGGCGGCGGGGCGGTGGACCTGATGGCGCCGATGGAAGCATTTGGCGAGGCGCTGGTGGTCGAGCCGTTGCTGGACCATATCGCGCTGGCCGCTCGCCTGGTTGCGCGAGCCGGGTCCGCGGCTCAACGCGCCGCGATTCTGCCGGCCCTGATCGACGGCAGCCGCAAGGCAAGCTTCGCCTATCTGGAGCGCGCTCGGCGTTACGAACTGGACCCAATCACAACCACCGCCACCCGCAGCGGCGCGCTCTGGACGCTCGACGGCGAAAAAATTGTGGTGATTGGCGCACCACTGGCCGACACACTGGTGGTTTCAGCCCGCACGGCCGGCGGCGCCAGCCTGTTTCTGGTCGAGCGTAACGCGCCCGGTGTCAGCGTGAACGGCTACCGCACGGTCGATGGCCAGCGCGCCGCCGACGTGCGCCTGGCCGGCGTCACGGCGCTCGCCGATGCACTGTTGGGTAGTGAGGGCGCCGCGCTGCCGTTGATCGAGGAAGCGGTCGATTTCGCGACCGCGCTGGTCTGCGCCGACGCCGTGGGTGCGATGAAATACGCCAACGACGCGACGCTCGAATACCTGAAGACACGCAAGCAATTCGGCACGCCGATCGGCGCCTTCCAGGCGCTGCAGCATCGCATGGTGGACATGTTCATCGCCTGCGAACAGGCGCGTTCGATGGCGGTGCTCGCCGCCTGCCGCGTCGATGCGGCGGCAAATTCCACCGACCCGGCGGCGGCGCGCGCGCGCCAAGGCGCAGTGTCGTCGGCGCTGGTGCGCGTCGCCGACGCGGCGCGCCTGATCAGCCAGGAGTCGGTGCAATTACACGGCGGCATGGGCATGAGCGAAGAGATGAAGGTGTCGCACACCTTTCGCCGGCTGACAGTGCTGGCGCAGCGTTTTGGCGACGCCGACCACCATCTTGCGCGTTACGCCGCGCTGAGTTAGCCGCGCTCGCGCAGGCGCATGCGCAGGCCGACCGGATTCATCGTGAAGGCCATGCGCTCCTGCGCCGGCCCGCCGTCAGGCGTTTCGACCGCCTCGATATCGAAACTTGCCAGCAGCATGGCCATCGCCAGCTTCATTTCCAGCAGCGCCAGGTAACGCCCGGGGCACATGCGTGGCCCGGACCCAAAAGGCATTGCCGAACGCCGGGCGGCCGCGCTCAGCGGAGACGGCGCGTCAGCCAGCCAGCGCTGCGGATCGAATGCCGCAGGGTTGCTGAAATGGCGCTCACTCACGCTGTCGTGCCGCAACACGCCCCAGATCAGCGTGCCTTTGGGCACGGCGATATCGCCGACCGAGGTATTGCGCAGCGCCTGCAGCGCAATGAATGGCGCCACCGGCTTCAAGCGCATGGTTTCGCTGGCACAGGCGTCGAGAAACACCAGTTGGTCCATAATTTCCAGGCTGAAAGCCGCAGGGTCTGGGGCCAGGCTGCGCACCTCCTGCCGCACCTGTTGCAATACCGGCGGATTCTGTTCCAGCAGGTGGATCATCCAGGCCAGCGTATTGGCCGTCGTGTCTTCACCGGCCAGCAACATCGTCAACACATTGCCCACCACCTGCCGGTCGCCCATACCGCTGTCGGGTTGGTCGGCCGCCAGGATCATGGCTTCCAGCAGGTTGCGCGGTTGTGCGCGTAAGGATGCGTCCCCACGCAGGCGCTCGCGTGCCTGCGCCACAAATTCGTGGATGGTGGAATGAATCACCGCCACGCTGCGCTCGAGCGCGCGGTCTGCCGGCAGTTTGATGTAGCGCCAATACGGCACAAACGACAACACGCGCCTGAAGATGGCCGGCAACACTTTGTCCAGGTGGCGCTGTATCACATCTTCGCCCGACTCCAACGTATTGATGTCCTTGCCAAAGGCCAGACCGGCAATCGCATCCACGGTAAACCGCATCAGGTCGGCCTGCAAGTTGATCGCCTGATGGGCGCGGGCGGCTTTTTGCCAGCGCCCTCGCAGCCGCAGCGTCACCGTGACCAGCGACGGGAAATAGGCGCGCACATGGCTGGGCGCAAAACTGGCCATGACCATGCGCCGCTGGCGCCGCCAGTCCTCGCCCTCGGAGCTGAAAACGCCCTGTGGCAGGCCCATTTCAATCGCCACCTGACTGGTGATCGGGCTGCGTCGAAAACCATCCGGGCGCTCGCGCATAACGGCCGCGAGTAATTCATGGTCGGCAATCACCAAGCCTTGCGTACGTCCGAGTTGAATGCGAAACAGCGGGCCGAACTCGCGTGCCCACTGTTCAACGTCCTGGTGGATGCGCCTGGGTCTGACCTGGAACGAATTGCCCACCAGCGGCCAGCCGCGCGGCCCCGGCAGGTCTTTGATCCGGCGCAACACGCGTGTGTCCATGGTTTGCATTGTGTCGCGCCCAAGCCCGGTTCCTCGTGCTCATGCGGTCAGCAGCGCCGGGTCGAACGGCTTGCGGCTGAATACCTGACGCAGCATGGGTTCGAAATAGGCCAACGGCTGGCTCGGGTAGGCCGGGTCAAACGCCGCCTGGTCGTAACGTTCACAAAAGCGCCAACAGGCGTCATACCACGGGTGGTCCTTATGGGCCAGGTAGCCGTTGGGGTCGAGACCGTAATGCTGGGCGTAATACTTCATCTGGAACAGGCCGTGTTTCTCGACGATCCAGGTCACTTCAGCGCGCACATAAGGCCGCACGATGGCGGCAGCCAATTGGGAATGGTTCTCCGGCGCCAGTTCGTCGCCCAGGTCGTGCACCAAGGCCGCAACGATGGTTTCCAGGTCGGCACCGTCCGCCTCGGCGCGGGTTGCGCTTTGCAGCGAATGTTCCAGCCGGCTCACCTTGTAACCTTGCAGCGAGTCACCCAGTCGCTCCAGCGCGCCTAACAGGCGCTCGGGCAAGGCGCGGATGTAGTCGGTCTCGAGCCGGTGCAGAAACTGGTATTCCTCCTTGGTGCCATATTTCATCTCGACGAAATCAACGGTTTGCATGGGTTTCTCCGGTCAACTGATTTTGGTGCGCGGCAACACGGCTTTGCAACACGCGGTACAGGCTGCGCGGGCCGTCGCGGTCAATGTAGCAGCCCTGGAGCTGACGATGCCCCTCAGAGGGGTCAAACGCGCTGCGGCCATGTAACACCCGGTTGTTGTCGAACATCATCATCTGGCCCGGGTCGAGTTTGAAACGCAGCTCGTACAGCGGGTCTTCGAGCAGCAGCCCAAAGCGCTTGCGCGCGCGGTGGTAGCGCCGGGTGTCGATGTCCGGCATCAAGGGTATGTCGTCCAGACGCGGGCTGTAATGCACACCGGTCATTTCACCGCTTCCATCTACCTCAATCATCGGTTTGACCGCCACCAGCCAGGTGTCGGCGTCGCGGTATTCGAAGCGCACCGGCACACGGCCCAGCAACGCAAAACCCTCCGGGTCTTCGCGCTTGAGTTGCGCTGCGACGGCCAGACTGTCCACCAGCGTCGACAGGCCGCCCGAAGTTTCGTTTTGCAGGCACTGCAAGAGCTGAATTCCGGGCACCGGCGTGCGGTACGGGTTGTCGGTGTGCGGGCCCAGCGCAACCGGGCGGTAGGCCAGGTCGGTGGATTCGGGGCGTGAATAAACCTCGAAGAATGCGCCGAAGTTGGTGTCGCGCACAAAACCGAAACGCCGTGCAATGCCCAATATCGAATTGGCTTCGGTCGGTGTGTCGTGGACCAGCACGAACCCGAGCGTGATGAAGTCCTTCAGCGCCCGGTGCAACATGTCGTCTCGGGCCAGGTCGCTCCACTGGTAGACCGGCTTCGGCTGCAGATCCGCGCGCCACGGAATCGGCGGCGGGCAGGCCTCACTCAAAGCCGCGCCGGTTATCAGCTCCTGCGTATCGAACCATCCCGCAAAACCGTCGCTGAACGACAAATGCAGCTTCGAATCGTCCAGCCGGGCGCCGGTCAGCCGCAGGTCGTCGGGTAACAGGTGCGGATTCACCAGGCGCTGGCCGGTGACCGGGTCGCGCTGCGTCGGGTCGGCGCTGCGCGCGCGCAGCCACAAGGCCGGCAACGGTGTGTCGGTGTTCGCATCGCGCAACACCAGTTGCGGCGCCGGTGCATCGGCCACGATAAAAATCTCAGGCATAAGATTCAGGCGCAACCTGCGCTCCAGAGTAGGGATTGCTGCGAGTTTGACTGTTTACCGGCGCACGCGCAAACCTTGAACCATTCGTTGCGCCGCTGGCAGATTTGCCTGCCCCGGTAGCATAATTCCGCTCAGGCACGGGTGCGCGACTGCCGCTGGTGGCATATGCCGAGGAGGTGGATCATGCGAATGCTAACTTCACGCTTCGTCGTCACGATGGCACTGTGGGCGCTCGCCGCGCCGGTATTTCCCCAGGACACCACCAAGCTGGACAATTTGGTTGTCAAAGCGCTGAAGAAACCCAAGGAAGCTTTCTTCGCCACCGCGACGCTGACGGCAACCGACAACTCCAAGCCGCCGAACGGCCTTGGCGACGCGCCCTTTTCCGGTGGTATAGCGGATCAAGCGAAAGACCCGAACTGGAAGCTCGATCTCAAATACAGCAACGCTCCGGGTTACATCAACCGCAACCCGGCCAGGGGGTTCGAGGCCGTAGGACTACGCATCGATGGCGACGGCACCGGATTCGGTCACCTGAACGCACCTCACTTTGGCGAGAAGGCCAACAACACCAGCTTCGCCACCTCGGAATTCAAAGACATAACTTACGGCGCCAACAACGCGGTATTTCTCGCCGCGATGGGTACCGCCAAACATCCGGTTTTGGGGAAAACACACTTCGATACCTTCGGTGTGCGTGGCACCGTCAGCGCCCAGCTCGGGCCGCCGAACCGGCTTGTGGCCCCGATCGACATAGTGGCCCTGCACAGCGACTTCGATCCGTCGCAGAACCTGTTTTTCAGCCTCTTCCAGGTGGCGGTCGCGTCGGCGGCGCGGGTCGATTTCGACCGGTCGACCGGCAGCCTCGGATTACGCATCGGCGCGGTAAACACACTCGATAATTCCGGCGGCCAAACCGGGGCGATCGACCCGCGCTACGCCAGCGACCCGATCCGCCTGGCGCAATGGACCATCAGCAATCTCAGCTTGCTGGGACTCGGCGCCGACGGCCTGTATCGTTTCGGCGGCGGCACGACGGAGTTGATCGACCCGAGTGGCCGTTTTCACCTGCTGGGCCGCTTTGATGAGTTCTTTATCGACAACACGCCGGGCGAGCCGGTAGCGGCGTTCGGCCGCTTGAGCCATCTCTCGGTCGCGGACGTGGGCACGCCATCGGCCGGCCAGTCCCTGTTCCTGCGCGAGTTCATGGGCCAGAACGTGTTTCAGGATGGTGTCGATGAAGACTTGCTCGATCTCTATGGCGGGGTCGTGCTCAGCCTGGGCTTTGCCACCGATCTGCTCGACGAAACACAGGGCTTCTCGCGCTCGGCGTTCAACCTGCCGACCAGCCTCACGCTGGCGGCGCTTCAGGTGCCTGAGCCGTCCAGTGCGCTGCTGACAACCGTCGCCTTGACGCTACTGCTGGCGGTACGCGCCCGGCGCCAAGCGATCGTGGCGCTGGCCCTTGCGTTGCATGGCTTGTCGGCCATGGCGGATACGGTTTCTTTCACCAACCCGACTTTCCCGCGCGACACCACGCAGCGTTTTTTCGCCAGCGGCACTTTGACCAGCACCGATGAATCAAATCCGCCCGACGGCATTGGCACCAGCGGCGCGCCGTTCGTATCGGTGCAGGGTCCGAACAAGAACTGGCGCTTTCGCATCCGGCACAACGATAACGGCCTGCTCGGCGCAAACGCCGGTGTCGAAGGTGTGCGCCTGGGCATAACCGGTTCCAAGGCGGACAATGAGACGGCGCCGGCCGGCCACCTGGTGCCGCCCCCGGGTATGGCGCACGCGGGAGAGAAGCCAAATTCCCCCGGTCTGCGGAACTCCGATCGCGCGGACATCCGGTTCGGTGCCAATGAGGCGAAGTTCTTCAGCCGCTGGTCGACGGTCGAACATGCCAGCCACTTCGACGCATTCGGTATCCGTTCCACCATCACCGCCGTTGCCGGACCGCCGCTGCGCCTGACCGGCCTCGCCGACGTGACCGGCATCCATGTCAATACCGATCCCGGAGCCAAACTCGACTTCAACGGCAAACCGGCCTACGACCCTTTCAAGGAAGCATTGGCATCCACCGCGGGCGCCGGTTCGACCATGTCCTACGATGGTTTGACGGGCAGATTGCGTTTTGCGCCGGGGCGCATCGACGTGCTGGATCACGACGCTGGACGCACCGGCGCCATCGACCCGAGTTACTCCGGCGACGTATTTCGCTCGGCGTTGTGGTCTATCAGCGACGTGAATCTTGTTGGCATGGATGCGCAGGGACATTTTCATTTCGGCGCCGGCGCCCTGCAGTTCTTCGACCCAGCGGGCCGGTTCTCGCTAACCGGCCGGTTCGACGAGTTGGTGTTTGCGGGCAGTCACGCAGCGCAGGCGCAGGTGGGCCTTGGGCTGCTCACCGAGCTGTCGGTGTGGGGCACGACTGGCGCCAGCGAATCCGATTTTTTGCGCAATTTTGTCGGCGTGGACATGTTCCTGGACCGCCTGACACAGGCTGAGTCGGACATCTGGGCCGGGCTGGTGCTGACGATAACCACGCCGCAAAACTTCGCCGGCATGACCGACGATTTCCGGCGCTCGGCGTTCGATGTGCCGTCGGGTTTTCTGCTCAGCGCGGCGCAGGTACCCGAGCCAGGCGGGGGCGCCCTGGTCGCCACGGCCTTGTTGCTGTGCGCCGTGGCCCGCCAGCGCTGGGTCCAGAGCCAGCTTTACCGGAATAACCCATGACCCATGCACACCTGACCTGGCGCGGCCTCGCCGCCGCGGCCGTTTTGATCACGGCCGCGAACTGCGCGCGGGGCGTAACCATCAACATCACGAACCTGCTCGACGCGGACGATTTCGGGGTGCCGGCGACCGTGCTCAGCGGTGTGCTGAACCGCGCCAGCGCGTTGTGGCAGGCCTGGTTGCCGTCGGACCCAACGAACAAGCCGGCCGGGCACCCGCAGAACGCGCATTTCGAGATTCCAGTCAGCGGAGCCGCGATCGACGCCAGCGGCGCCAATCCGGCCAACACGCTGATCGTGCCGATGGCGAAGCCAACCGGCGACCTGCCAATTTTCATCGAGATCAACACCGACGATGACGCGGTGGCGATGATGTTCTGGGACACCACGCCAACCACTACTACCGCGGCCGAGTTCAGCATCGCGCTCGGACTCGGCGCCGGCAAATGGAAAGCTGCCAAGGGCGACGTCGGGTTCGGCAAGTTCGACATGCTCACCGTGTTGCTGCACGAGCTCGGTCATGGCCTGGGCTTTTCGCGCGACTACAGCGAATTCGGCGACTGGGCCGACGACGTGTGGAACCCGGCCCATCCGGACAACCTGATCGGCACGCCGGCGCATTTTTCCGATGACCTGAACCTGATGAGCAACGCTGCCGGCTTCGCGCCCGACGGCAAGAGTGGGCGCTCCTTCATCCAGGACGCAGACGTTGCTGCGTTGGGTGGCGCCTTCGGCTACATGGTGCCTGAGCCCGCGACGCACCTGCTGGTCGTGGCCGCAATGTTCGCGGTCGCGCTGCCGCGCATGCAACGCCTGAACCGAATAACCCCGCGGCACCGGCACGCCGCCGCCGAACGCGGTGCGCGTCAGCCTTGATCGTTGATGGCCGCGGTTTCATGCACCAGCCCCATGCTGTAGCACCACCTTGTCCTGTTCGATGATGTTGCGAAAGGCTTGGCTGGTAGACGACAACCCCAACGCGGTGGACATAACTTCGAACATATGGACCCGCTCGGCTCAGTCAGGAGTCGCCCTGCCGGCCGAGATTGATTGCTTTGCAAGGGCAAGGTTGACCCCAGAGGGGCAGCCCGAGCATCCTTCCAAGTACCCACCCAAGGCCAGTCATGGCCCGGTAGTACCTCAGCGATGCCCAACCCCTCGCTCAAGCTCGAACTGAGAGGCGCTACCTTGTTGAACACGCTTTTCGTAGCTACAATGCGTGCATGCCGACCTGGGACGATCCGAAGCGACGAGAGAACATTCGCAAGCACGGCTACGACTTCCCAGGCTGTGAGCGAATCTTTGATGGGCCCGTCTGGGTCTATGAGGACAAACGCCTTGCATACGGCGAGCTTCGTCTTTGCGCGGTTGGATGGCTCCAGGGTCAAGTGACGCACATGACCTACACGGAGCGCGAGGACGACTTCCACGTCATTAGCCTTCGAGAGGCCGAGAAATATGAAGTCAACAGGTTCTTCCAAGAAATTCCCCACTAGCCAAGCCGAAGTCGAGGCAGCAATTGCACGGGCACCTGGCAAGGACAGGCCCTTGACGGCCCGAGAAGAAGCGAAGTGGAGCACAGGAGTTATGGTCAATGGCGGGGGCTATGAAGCCGTCCGTAAGGCCGTAGCGGCAAAGCGTAAGCCTGGTCAGCGCGGCCCGCAGGTGGCCCCAACGAAGCAGCTAGTTAGCGTGCGCTACAGCCCGGAAGTGCTGGCTTTCTTCAAGGCCAGCGGAACCGGTTGGCAAAGTCGCATGAACGATGCCCTCAAACAATGGGTTTCCAGTCAAGGCAAGACCAAGCGTCGCATCCCGAGTGAGGCCTAACCAGACCGTGGAGCGGATTCACAACGGCAGGCGGCGCCCAACCGTCAGGCCTTATATGGATGCCTTCAAAAAGGTTTCAGATTGACTTTCCAGAACCAATCTTGGCACTTGATGCCGTTACCTGGAAGTCGGCAGTCCCTTCGTATTCCCCAGCCGACTGCTTTCGACAGCCCTGAACCCAACGTCGAGCCGCATGCGCGTAGTGTTCACATTCCCACGCGCAAGGCTTGCAGACATCAAGAAACAGGCTGAGCCGTGAACCGAACAGCAACCCACAGATGGCGACGCGGACGATGGCTGGCAATTGGTATGTTGGCGATCACGCTGCTGGTCGCCGCTTCGGTGGCATGGGTTCTCTCGTTGCCCCAGTTTGGCGGCAAGCTCGAGGGCGATCGCCTGGCACGAGCACGCGCCAACCCACATTACCGCGATGGCAAGTTTGTCAATCAGGTCCCGCAGGCGGCATACCGGCCAGGCGATGGTTGGAACATGCTTAGCGGGCAGTTCTTCGGCAACGAAATCCGTATCCCTCCAGGCTCAATTCCGGTGCACGCGATCGCCCCCGATGCGCTGAAGACGATGCCCCCGGCACCCAGCCTGCGCGCCTTCTGGATCGGGCATGCAAGTGTGTACGTAGAGATCGACGGCTTGCGAATGCTGATCGATCCGATCTTCTCTGAGTACGCCTCGCCGTTCAACTTCGGCCCGAGACGGTTCCACCCGCCGCCGCTGAGTCTGGATGATCTACCCCCGATCGATGCCGTTCTGATCACGCATGACCACTACGACCATCTCGACATGCGGACGATCCAGCATCTGGCCAGCCGCCGTGCAGTGTTCTTCGTTCCACTTGGGATTGGTGCGCACCTGAAGGCCTGGGGTGTGCCTGATGCGCAGGTGCGCGAACTGGAGTGGTGGCAAGAGCGTTCGCTGCCGGGCGTGCGGATTATCTCGACGCCGTCGCGTCACTACTCAGGTCGTGGCTTGACCGATCAATCCGCCACGCTGTGGACCTCGTGGTCAGTTGTCGGTGCGCGCCATCGCTTCTACGTCAGTGGAGATACTGGCTATTCAGACCACTTTCGCGCCATCGGCGACCGGCTCGGCCCCTTCGACCTGAGCTTCATCAAGATCGGCGCCTACGGACCCGGCGCACCTTGGCTCGACATTCACATGAGCGCCGAAGACGCCGTTCGTGCGCACGGCGACCTGCGAGCGCGGCGACTCTTTCCGGTACATTGGGGAACATTCAACCTCGCCTTCCATGCCTGGGACGAGCCGATCAAGCGCACCGTGGCCGCGGCGAGAGCGAGTCAGGTTGAGTTGCTCACCCCGAGGGTCGGGGAAATGATCCATGCTGATCAGCCGTTTCCCTTCAATCCATGGTGGGAGGCCGTGCGTTGACAGGGCCGCAAGCCATTGCCGTGTGGGCCCAGATACGGAGCGCTGCGGCTCACAACCTGCCTGCGCAGGCCGGGACAGCGCGACGAAGCAGCGGCTCTGGCGCTGCGCCGCTCGGCAGCACTCCATTCCGTTCCGGTGGTCATTACCAATCGAATGCCAAAAAGGGAAAGTCTGAGTATGCCCACCGCCAGTCTGACCTGTTTTTTTGCATCTTCGGATTCACGTCTGGCAAGAATTCAAACAACAATTTCCATCCGGCAACTTGTCCGAGCAGCCTATGTCAACGCAGTGGCCATGGGCTGTGGCATGACCACCTGATGGCCCGGTTTCACGCTTGCGTGGCGTGCATCAAAAGGTTTGCCGCGCACGAACATCGCCCACGGTATTCGCGCGTTCTTGTTGGCCAGCGCCACGGCCGCCTTCTGCCAGCCCGCTCTCTCACGCAACTGGTGTACCCATTTCGAAATTTGGTCATCACGTTTGTGCGCCGTCATTACCGCTGACTTGGCCCCCTGGATCAGCAGCATGCGCAGCTATTGGCCACGCCTCATCAGCAAAAACGAGCTTCACTTGGCAAGCTTCCGCTCGACGCCTTTTCCGGCACTCAGTTGGCTGGTGGCAGCCAGCAGGCGCCGGGCGTTGGTTGGGTTTCTAAGGAGGTAGGCCGTCTCTTCGAGGGCCTTGAAGTCCTCCAGAGAAAGCATCACGACAGACTGTTCACCGCTGCGAGTAATGATCAGGGTCTCATGGTCATTGCAAACTCGGTCCATGGTGCGAGCGAGGTTTGCGCGTGCTGCCGAATAGGTGATTGCACCACGGGAACACTCCTTGTATGTACGGGTTACTGTACAAGCTAAGTTGCTGGTCCACACCCGACTGTCAGTGCTCACCTGGCCGCATTCGGCCGCCCAATGGCTTCGGCCACGACCACCGCCTCCAGCAATCCGGCGTCACTGACAGCGTTGGGCAACATCTGTTTCTTGATGCTGATTTTTACCTCGGGTTCGGCCGCGCCCATTGCAAGCACGGCCTCACGCGCCGACTGCCGAGCCAAGCTCAACGCGGCTTCAATTGCCGCCGCCGGGTCGGTGAACTGCCGTATACCCAGCGTGGAGTGCAGCGTGAACCGGCCGCTGCCGTCACCATCGACGCGCACCGTGACGGTCTGCGCAACGACGCCGGTGGCAGCCCCCACCGCGTTGGCCACGTCGCCGAATGCGGGAAAAACAACCTGGCAATTCAATCTCCGCCCGACCTCGCCGTAATACACACTGGCCGGGCCACCAACGGCCACCACCGGCACCGTGGGGGTGACGCTGATACGCGCCAGCCCCAGCCTGCCGTCCCCCGCGCAAACAGCGTGGATCAGTTTGTCTTCGCGCAGATGCTCGCCCACGGCGGTGTCGAGAATGGCGCGCGCGCTCAGGCGCACCGTCTCGCTCCACACGTCGCGCGCATAACCTTCGACACGCTCGGGGGTGGGGAACTTCATCTCGCGCAGGCGGCAGCCGAGTTGCGCCGCCAGCAACGCGGCGGGAGTCGACCAGTTGTGTTGCAGGCCCAGCACATGCGCCGCGTCCGATGGCGTAAAACCACCTAACTGCACCAGCCCCTTGCGCTTCAACGACGCAATCACGCGTTGCGCGGTCAGCGTTCCGGCCAGCCTGCGCAGCGCCTGTGGCCGCTCGGTGACCTGCTGCAGCAGCTCCCGCTCGCGCGCGCTGAGCTCGCCCGCGGCGGCCCCTTGGCGCGCGCCAAACGGCAGCAGTACAAAACGCCCATGCATCGAGCCGCCGCCATCGACATCGGCCAGGTCGGCTTCGAGCAGCGTCAATACTTCGGGGTAATACGCGCCCAGCAAAGACACCGCAACGATGCGTTGCGGTCCCACCGTGATCTTGCCGTGGGCTACCAGATGAACCTCGCTGTCGCCACCCAGCCCGATGGTGCGCACATCGATGGCTCGCACCATGGTGCGCCAGCCACCGACCTCGGCGCCTTGCTCGGTCACCTGTGGCCGGCCATTACGCAACACACCCAGGTCAGTGGTGGTGCCGCCGATGTCGGACAGGATGAAGTCTTGCAAACCCGAAAGCCATTGCGCTCCCACCAGGCTGGCGGCAGGGCCGGACAACACGGTCTCGATCGGGCGCGTGGCCACGCTCTGGGCCAGCGCCAGCGTGCCGTCGCCCTTGACGATCATCAGCGGGCACTGGATTTGCAGTTGGACCATGGCCCGGTTGACGGCTTCAATCAGCGTCGAGATGCGCGAAATCAGCCGCGCATTCAGAGCCGCCGTCAGTGCCCGGCGCGGCGCATCGAGCGACGAGGAGAGTTCGGTTGACAAGGTCACCGGCTTGCCGGTGCGCTGCACGATCAGGTCGCGCGCCGCCTGTTCATGCGCGGCATTGCGCACGGCAAAGGTGGAAGCCACCGCAAACGCGTCCACCTTGCCCGCCATGCGTTGCAGTGCCGACTCCAGTGCCGCCAGATCGAGCGGAATCAGCGCGTCGCCGTTGTGGTCGTGTCCACCGGCAATGACTTCGATCGGCATGCCCGGAAATGCTTTCGCGATGCCGGTGCGCTCGACCATCTGCGCGTCAAAGCCGATCAGCACCACGCCTACCGCGCTGCCATGGCCCTCGACCACCGCATTGGTGGCGAGCGTGGTGGAGACCGAGACCAACTGGATGTCCTGCACCCGCAGGCTCTCGGGCAGTTGTGCCAGCGCCTGGGTGATGGCCTCGCCAACACCGATCGCCAGGTCTCCCTTGGTAGTGATGGCCTTGGCGCGTGCCACCACGCGGTGACCATGCGCCTCGATGATGGCGGCGTCGGTGTAGGTGCCGCCGGTGTCGACACCGATCAGGTAGGAGGAAGGAGCTGCGTTTGACAGGGCCATAAGCGGCTAGGATACTTTAGGCTCTCAACCATGCACCCTGGCCCGAACCATCTGCTGCGCACCGAACTCGGTGCAGTGGCACCCGCTGGCCGCGGCGACTGTCTGCTCGCTTTGCTGGTACTGAGCGACGCCCATGTCATCGACACCGTATCGCCGGCGCGTTGCGAATGGGTCGAGTTGCTGGCCGACAATCCGCACTGGCAGCCATTGCTGCACATGCACCGGCCGTACGAAGCGCTGACGCATTGGGCTCTTGCGGCGCATGTAGAACAGACACGCCGCACACCGATTGCGCCCTGGAGCCAGCGGCCGCATGACCTGTGCTTGAGCCTTGGCGACAACATCGACAACGCGCAGCGCAACGAACTCGACGCCTTTCTCGCCATCCTGGCTGGTGGCCGGGCGCAGCTAACGGCCTGGGGCGGGGTGCACCAACCAGCGGCCGAACTGGGTACCGGCCCCTGGCCTTTCTGGTGCCCACAGGCCGGCGTGGACGACAACTGGAAGCCACTCGGTTACCCGGCCGTGCCCGACTTCCTGGCGCGCGTCAGTGCGGAGCTGGTCTCCAAGGGACTCGGCTTGGTTTGGGCCAGCCTGCCCGGCAACCACGACCGGATGCGCCAGGGCACCGCCTTGCCGGAGCCGGCTATTGAACGTATCGCGGTGGGTGGCGACAAGGCACTGCTGCGGCCAGCCGGATTCGACCCATCCGACCCGCTGGCCCTGTTTGTCGAGAATCCGGCCGCATTTTCGCGCGGTGCGTCGCGCCGGGTGCAGGCGGCAAACACGCGCCGCGCAGTGGACAAACACGAATGGGTCGCCGCCCATGTGGCGCATGGCGCGGCCGGTTATAGCGCCAAACACGCTATCGAGGGCAATACCGACGCGGTCATCGACACCGAACCGGTGCGCATCATCCTGCTCGACACCAACCACCCGGCGGGCGACTGCGAAGGCAGCATCGGCGCGGCGCAACTGCAATGGCTGGAGGACCGGCTGGCCGAAGTCGATGCCCAGCCAGGCCGGCTCGCGGTGCTGGCCAGCCACCATGGCTCGGTGTCGTTGACCAACCTGCGCGGCGCTGACCCGCAGCGCCAACACGCCAGCGCGCTGACGGCAGTCGCGCAGCGCCATGCCTGTGTCGCGGCATGGCTGGTGGGCCACCGCCACCTGCACCGCATTACGCCGCACCCCGGTCCATGCGGCGGGTTCTGGGAAATTACCACCGGCTCGCTGATCGACTGGCCCTCACAAGCTCGTTCGGTCGAGTTCATCCGGCATACCGGCGGCCAGATCGAGATCGTCTGCACGCTGCTGGACCACGACGCTCCGGCGGGCAGTCTGGCGCACCTGCACCGCGAGCTGGCGCGGCGCTTTGCGGGCAGGTTTTGCAACCATCTGCAAGGCCAGCCAACTGACGGCAACGTGCGCTTGTTGCGCTGATCTCGCGGCGCGAACCTTTCCGACGCGTGCAGCGCGCGCTTTCTCGCAGCTCTTGAAATTCGTTCGCACGACGATCGTGCGGCTGGCAATTGAGGCTGGAATCGCCACTTATTTCGGGCCTTGACCCGATCGCCGCCCGCTTAGTCTTGTAGGCCTGGATCCAGGCTGTTGCGTTGTGGATTCATCCCTCCTAAAGATATGGGCGAGCAAATGAGCACACAGGTTCCCGCACGACAGAACCCCCTGGTCGATGAAACACAGACCGGCGCCGATGCGCCCGGCGCCCTGGTCGCGGAGGTCGCGTTCAAATGGTTGATGGCCGGGCAGGGGTGGTGGGTCGATACGACCCGCCTTCACGGTGACCCATCGTATGCAGCGCGGTTTCTGCGCCTGGCCCTGGAATCACCATCTTTCGCCTTGCGCGACTGCGCCGCTTCGTTGCAGTCACAGCTTGGCGGCCGCGCTTCAGGAGACGCTGCTCTAGGCAACTGACGAGACTCCAGCTCGACCGTCCGTCGGCGATGCCGGAAAATGTACGCGCCGAGTTTCGCCAGCTTCAGATCCGCCTCGTCGGACCGGTCTGTCACAAGTTGCCGGGCCATTGACGCTTCGCCTGGGATCTCCGGCGCCGTTGCGGAGCCTGGAACGCCGAAGTTTTGGGGTGCCGGCCTTGCCTGCCTGACGCTGGTGCGCCGGTATCAGTTGTTCAGCAAGACTTGCACAATGATGCCCGTGGCAAGCGCAACCAGTACATAGTTGTCGCCGGTTTGAACCCACTGGCAACCATTAGGCGGGGCGCCCAAACCACGGCCGCGCCAGTCATCGACGACATAATTTCCGTGGCGGTATCCGGCTGGCAGGCGCCCGCCCCGGTAAAACTGCTGACCTGGGCCTGCACCGCGTTCTTCCCATCGCCCATGCCGGCGTCCGCGATCCTGGTCGGTGCGGTCTACATGGCCCTGATTTACGCGACCCTGATTTACATGGCCCTGGTTTAGACGGCCCTGGTCTGCACGGCGGTCCGGCTGCCTGGCTTCGTTTTGGCGGTAATGCTGGCGCTCGGGTTGAGCCAATTCATTCGCCGCTCCATCCATTTCGGCCAACGCAAGTCCTCCCGTCATAAAAGCCATTGCCACGAGGGTGGCGACAAATGCCTTACTGTTCATATTTGACTCCATCAGGTTGAGAAATGCCGTCTTGCGCTGACGTGCACATACCCAATTTGATGCCCGGCGTGTATCTGCCGTACTGCGCACGGAGTAAGGTTTTGTAAAGTCTGGTCAGATGGTGAGCGTATAGACATCGGCTGCGCCGCGCTCGGCCGCATTATGGCCTCCGAGAGCGCGATCCCATTCGGGGCCGAGGGCCCCCGTGGCCGGCACGAGCCCCTTCGTCATCACCGCGACCTCCGCGACGCCGGCATCGAACTCGGCCACCAGTTCGCGCGTGTCGAGGAACAGGCGCGCGACCATCGACCCGCCCGCGTCGATGACCACGAGGTAACGCGCGGGTTGGCGGTGCAGGGTGTGGACATGCTCGCCCGGTGACTCGATACCATAGGTTTGACTCATTCAAGCATCATGCCACGCACGCGGCGGCGGCATCGATTCGGCCCTGTTCGCCCTACTCGTTGGCGACCAGCGTCTCGCCGCTGGGCCTGACCTTGTTGCCGACCTTGAAGGCGGGCTCGATCGGGTAGTTGCCGGTGTACTGCCCGCTTTTTTCCTCCAGCAGCGGGATGCTGGCCTTGGCTCCCGCGGTGCCATTCACCACGAAGCTCACTTCATGACCGCCACTGAGCGCGCCCGAGTTCCAGGTCTCGAAGCGGTCGATCAGCGGGCTTGAGTTGGAGGCCGCTACCGCCCTGGCGTGCGCCGCGTCGATCAGCTGGGATTGCCCGAGCACACCCGTGGTCTGGGCAGGTCTATGCGGTTGGCAGCGGACGGGTGGCCTTATTGCGGTTCGTGGCCGGCTGACCAAGGCGCCGCTGGGTAGTTGCGGGCCGGCCGGGTCGGTGGTAACTTAAGGGCCCAATCCCACTCAAGAAGGAAATCACCATGGCCTTGCCAAGCTACTACTTCACCTTGTTCAAAAAGCTGCAGGTCATGGCCAATGTGCCGGCCGGGCTGAACCATGGTGCCGCCACGCCCTCGGGAAGATTCGACCTGAAAGACCCGCAAGCGCCGTGGGCCAACCCGGCCATGAGCCGCGGGCCGCGCTTGCACCCGACCAGCAACACACCGGCGCATAGCCCGCTGTGGGCGGTGCTCAATGAACGTATTGCGGTGGGCAACCCGCCGAATATCGCGACCGTCACCGTGGCGAATCCGCCGCCGGGCGCGGCCACCAGCTGGCCCGTCATGCCGAGGAATCCGATGCCGGGCTGGGCCGAGTTCCAGACTGGTACCGCATCACCCAACACCATCGTGGACCGGCTCGGCGCATGGATCTCGCAAGGCAAGGTGAATGACGTGCCGGCGGGTGTGATCGCCGCCAAGCCGCCGGCATTTACACCACCCGCCGGTGGGCCGCGTCCGTTTGTCTGCAGCTCCGGCGCCGACCAGGGCGCGCGTCCGACCGGGACACCGGCCGACCTGCCGGCGGATTTCTGGAATACCTCGCTGATCTACCTCGTGCACCCGGGTACTGGGGCCATCCAGACTCCGGCCGTGCTGGCCAAAGCCGACACCTACAACATGGTCGCCGTGATCGGCAATCGTGGCAGCACCGCTGGCGGGCGATTTGCGGCCGGTGGAAGCGGGCGGAGGATCCAGGCCAAGGCGGCGGCGATGGTGTGGAATACCTCGCTCGGCCCCGGCGTCGAACTGCCTTCGCTGTCGAACCTGGATCCGGCCGACATCGGCGGCACCTACGAACAGTATTTCCTGCCAGGCGGCGAATACGACCTGGTCGGTTTCCAGATGCCGGTCAAGACGATGTACGACGGCATCGTGGCCGCGGTCCAGGCACAAATAAACGCCGGCACTTTCACGTTGCCGGCCGGCGTGGCGTCGGCCTCCGACTGGGTGGCGCCGGCGCCGGGCATCAGCGGCGCGCATGTGTGCCTGCGAGTGGCGGTGCGCGAGGACGGCAGTGCCTTGCCCAACTACCCGTATTCCGATACACCACCGTATGTGGATGCTCGCATCGCGCAGAAGAACCTGGTGCCATTCGACATCGATGTCAGGACCCCGGTCAACCCGATGCCGCCGATCAACTGGCGCAACTTCGTCGCCGGCCAGCCACTGTTCATGCGCCTGCGCAAGGCCGGCGCGAACCGGTTGTCGTTCAGGGCCCGGCTGCCCAAGGGCGCGTGCGAGATGTGGCTGGCCGTCGGCGGTGATAGCTTCCGGCGTTATTTCAAGGGCGACAAGACGCCGCAACGCGGCTTCGAACGCGTGGCCGGCAAGGCCCTGCGCGGCGTCAACCTGCCCTGGGAGGATGCCGTGCTGCTGCGTGCCACCGGCATGGCGGCATCGATCGACTTCTCGGCCATGCCGGAAGGTTGTTTCGGCTGTTTTGCGTTCGGCACGCGCTTCGATGGGCGGCTGCTCAAGCCCGGCCCGGCCGGCTCAGTGACAGTGGCCCAGGAAACCGTGCTGCCGATCGTCAACGAAAAGCTCAGGAGCTACGAATTGGAGCGCCGTTGCGTGGGCGGTTTCACGGTGCAGGTCCGGGCCGTCGAGGGTGCTCGCCCCTGAGGGCCGCGCCGGGCCGCCTTCATCCGGATAGGATTACCCCGGACTAGCCTGAGAACCCACGCTTTGCGGGCAGGTTTTGCAACCATCTGCATGGCCAGCCAGGTAACCGCAACCTGCGCTTATTGCGCTGATTTACCGGCGCGAACCTCTATGCCAGCCCCAACGCGGGTAAAACCGTGCCGCTGCAGGTGCCAAAACCGATGCGCGCAGCGCCCGGTTTTTCGCACCAGCCGCGCAGGACAACCGTGTCGCCATCGTGCAGGAAGGCGCGTTGCTCGCCGCCGGCCAGTGTCAGCGGTTGTTGCCCACCGCGGGTCTGCTCGATGATGGCGCCCGCCTCGTCCGGCGTGGGGCCGGAGATGGTACCGGTGCCGATCAAGTCGCCGGGCTGCAGGTTGCACCCGCCCATGGTGTGCTGGGTCACCATCTGCGCCACCGTCCAGTACTGGTGGCGAAAGCTGGTGTGCGACACACGGGTGCCAGGCTGGCCCTGTGCGTGGCGTTGCGCGCTCTGGATAAGAACCTCGAGCCGGATATCGAGCACACCCCGCGCCCGGTTGTCGGGGCCGTCTAGATAGGCCAGCGGCTGCGGCTCGTTCGCCGGGCGTTCAAACGGTACCCGGAATGGGGCCAAGGCCTCCAGCGTTACGACCCAGGGCGAGATGCTGGTGCAGAAGTTCTTGCCCAGAAATGGCCCCAGCGGCGCCATTTCCCAGAACTGGATGTCGCGCGCCGACCAGTCGTTCAGCAGGCAGATGCCAAACACATGTTGTTCCGCCTGCGCCAACGGGATTGGCTCGCCCTGCGTATTGCCGGGGCCGATGAATACGCCCAGCTCCAACTCGTAGTCCAGTCGCGCACAGGGTCCGTAGACCGGCGACTTGCCCGCTGCAGGCATGGCCTGCCCCATCGGGCGGCGAAACGGCGTGCCGCTGACCACCACGCTCGATGCGCGGCCATGGTAAGCAATCGGTATCCACTGAAAATTGGCCGTCAGCGGGTCGTCCGGCCGCGCGATGCGCCCTACGTTGCGCGCATGGTGAATCGAAGTATAGAAATCGGTGTAGTCGCCAATGCGGGTGGGCAGGCTGTACTCGACCGCGCTCTGCGGCACCAGGGTCTGGCGCAGCGCCTGCTGCTGCGCGGCCGAGGCGCTGGCCTGCAGCAAGTCAAACAAAACATGGCGCAGCGCCTGCCAGGCGGCCGGGCCTTGGGCCATAAAGTCGTTCAGCGTGTTCTGAGCGCAGGCCTGGCAGGATTGCAGTGCCAGGCCTTGCAAGGTGTTGGAGGCGCTGAGCGCGGCAAGGTCGATTACCTGGTCGCCTATGGCCACGCCGCCACGAAAGGGCTCGGCGCTGCCCGCGCGGCGAAAGGCCGCGAACGGCAGGTTCTGGATCGGAAAGTCCGCATGGCCGTTGGCCGACTCCAGCCAACAGCGAGCAGAGGCTTCGTGGGTGTGGTTGAGTTGCACGGTCATGGGTTTTTCAGGCAGTCGCCATCAATGCGTCGTCAAAAATCGCCACGGCGCGCGTCCAGCCGGCCGATGCACCGCGGATCTTGTGCGGAAAGCAGGATATGAAGAAGCCGTCGGCGGGCAGCACCTCCAGGTTATGGAGCTTCTCGATGTGGCAATAACCGATGTCGCGCCCGGCCTTGTGGCCCTCCCAGATCAGCGAGGCGTCTTTGGTCGCACCATATTTTTTGGCGGTATGCACAAACGGCGCGTCCCAGCTCCAGGCGTCGGTGCCGGTGAGCCGCACGCCGCGTTCCAGCAGGTACATGGTGGCTTCGTAGCCCATGCCGGCGCCGGACGCCACATAGTCGTCGTGGCCGTAACGCGAACCAGCGCGCGTGTTGATCACCACAATCTCCAGCGCTTTTAACGTGTGGTTGACGCGTTTTAGCTCCGCTTCGACGTCGGCCGCGGTCACCACGTAACCGTCCGGTTTGGCGCGGAAGTCAATCTTCACGCCGGGCTGAAAACACCATTCGAGCGGCACGTCGTGAATGGCAATCGCCGGCTTCTTGTCGCCCAGCGCCTTGTCCATGGTGGAGTGGAAGTGGTAGGGCGCGTCCAGATGCGTTCCATTGTGGGTCGACAGTTGCACCAGCTCCACTGCCCAGCCTTCGCCATCGGGCAGGTCTTCCTTCTTCAACCCGGGGAAAAAAGGCTCGATCTGCTCGAAGGTGTTGTCGTGGTTGAAATACTGAATCTTCGGCGCAAAGGCGGGCGGGTCGCTCAGTACGTCGTTTTCGAGGTAGATCGAAAGGTCGACAAATTTTCTTGGCATGGTCAAACCTAGCGGCCAGCGGCCGGTGAACGTAAGTGGAAGTGGGGGTTCATATTAGCTCCTTTGGTACTTCAGAAAATGGTGTTCGGCAAGCGCCAGCAGCGTATTGCTGGCAAAACCAATGGCGCCCAGCAAGGCAATGCCGGCGAACAGTTCATCGCGAGCCAATGAGTTCGGCTGCCTGTTAGAGTGTTTGCAAACACCAAGCCAGCTTCAAACCCGCGCCATGAAAACCGTCAAGTCCTTCCCGCGCAAGGTCAAGGAAATTGCCAACACCTTCATCTCGTTGCCAGACGGCACGCGGCTTGCCGCGCGCATCTGGATGCCGGTGGATGCAGACAAGAAGCCGGTGCCGGTGATCCTGGAATATTTGCCGTACCGCAAACGCGACGGCACCCATGTGCGCGACGCGCTGACGCACCCTTACATCGCGGGCCACGGTTACGCCTGTGTGCGGGTGGACATGCGCGGCAACGGCGACTCCGACGGGCTGATGTTGGATGAATACACCAGGCAGGAACTGAATGACGCTTGCGACGTGATCGCCTGGCTGGTGCAACAGCCCTGGAGCAGCGGCAAGGTCGGCATGATGGGCATATCGTGGGGTGGCTTCAACGCGTTGCAGGTGGCGGCCCTGCGCCCACCCGGACTCAAGGCCGTCATCACCTTGTGTTCCACCGACGACCGGTATGCAGACGACATCCATTACAAGGGTGGCTGCCTGCTGGGCGAAAACCTGGGCTGGTCGGCCACCATGTTTGCCTATTCGTCGCGCCCGCCCGATCCGGCGCTGGTAGGCGAACGCTGGAGGAAGATGTGGCTGGACCGTTTGCAGAACGAACCGCTGCTGGCGATCCCCTGGCTGGAGCACCCGCACCGCGACGGCTACTGGAAACACGGCTCGGTGTGTGAAGACATCGGCGCCATCGACGCCGCCGTGTTGGCCGTGGGCGGCTGGAACGACGCCTACACCAATGCGGTGCCGCGGCTGGTTGGCAGTGTGAAGGCGCCGGTGAAAGGCATCATCGGCCCGTGGGCGCACAAGTACCCACATTTCGCGTTGCCCGAGCCACGTATCGGTTTTTTGCAGGAAGCGTTGCGCTGGTGGGACCGTTGGCTAAAGGGCCTCGAGACTGGCGTCGAACATGACCCCGCGTTTCGCACCTACATCATGGATGTGGGCCGTCCCGGCGCGTCAGTGACGCATATTCCCGGACGTTGGGTGAGCGACCAGCGTTGGCCGGCCGACAAGATTCAAATCCAGCGCCTGTATCTGAACCAGGACGGGTTGGGCAAGGCACGCGCTGCGGCGGGCAAACGCGTTGTCTCGTCGCCTCAGACCACTGGCGCAGATTGCGGCGAATACTGCATCATCTGGCTCGGCCCGGAGTTCCCGGGCGACCAGCGGCGTGACGACTCGGGCTCGCTGACCTTCGACAGCGCGCCGCTGACCAAAGACATAGACCTGGTCGGCGCGGTGGTCCTGAACCTGAAGGTCAGCGCCGATAAACCGGTGGCCAATCTGGCGCTGCGGCTTAACGCCGTCTGGCCCGATGGCGCCGTGTCACGCCTGAGCTACACGGTGTTGAACCTGTGCCACCGCGACAGCCATGAACATCCGCGACCACTCGAACCCGGCAAGCCCTACCGGATCAAGATCAAGCTGGATGACGTGGCGGTCAAGGTGCCCAGGGGACACCGCCTGCGGTTGTCCATATCCACCAGCTACTGGCCGCTGATCTGGCCCGCACCCGAGCCGGTGACGTTGACGGTGTTTACAGCGGCCAGTTATATCGACCTGCCAGTGCGCAACAAGCGTCGCAATGAAGTGGCCCCTGGTTTCGCGCCGGCGCAGGCGGCCCCAGCGGTCAAGCTGATCGAAATCGACAAACCCTTCAACCATAGAAAACTCACGATCGACCAACGCAGCGGTGAAACGCGGCTGGTGATCGTCGATGATTTCGGCCGCGGCACGATTGCCGAACATGGTCTGACAAGTTGGGCCCGTGGCCGCGAAACCTACAGCATTCTTCCCGACGACCCGTTATCGGCCCGGCAGGAATGCCACTGGAGTGAAGAACGGTCCCGCGGCGACTGGAAGGTGCGCACCGAAACCTACTCAGCCATGACAGCCAGCAAG
>JANNGR010000310.1:0-6610 GCA_031403955.1 Betaproteobacteria bacterium | reverse complement strand
CCATTCCCGGGAGGAAAAGCTTCTGAATACCATGATCAGCCGCAGGCCGGATGGCCTCGTGGTGACGGGTCTGGTGCATTCGCAGGCGGCTCGGGAACAGCTGCGTCGTCTTGGCATGCCGGTGGTTGAGACCTGGGATCTGAGTGATCACCCGGTCGACATGCTGGTCGGGTTTTCCCACCTGAAAGTGGGCAGCGCGGTCGCGGGGTACTTTCTGGGCAAGGGCTGGCGCAGACTCGGGATCGCCACCGGCGATGACCATCGCGCATCGATGCGGCGCGAGGGCTTTCTGGCCACCGTTGGCCGCGCGGTTCCGACCGCCGTCGTACCCGCCCCCAGCAACCTGGCGCTGGGTCGTCGCGCGTTGGCGGAACTGCTGCGGCAAGATCCCCGGCTCGAAGCCGTCTATTGCAGCTCGGACCAGCTCGCCCAGGGCGTGATGGTGGAGGCGTTGGCGCGTGGCCTGCGGGTTCCCGGGCAGTTGGCGATTTGCGGCTTTGGCGACGCGGACTTCGGTGCGCACCTGGAGCCGTCCCTGACGACGGTTCATGTCGATGGAGCGGCCATGGGCAGGATGGCCGCGCAGCGCATCATCGATCGTTGCCGTGGGCAGGACGTGGAGCAACCGGTGGTGGATGTGGGGTTCCGGATTGTCGAGCGGCAGTCGACGAAAGGAAACGACGCTTGAGGCCGGTTTCCTGACCACCAAAGACCGGTAACCGCGCTTGCGGCGTCCAGCGGTCCATTCGGGCGCATGAGGTGATCTAATTGGGCATTCGACGGCCCACGGCCGCGCTGCAGCTGTTGCCGGGAGCGGCGGTCGAGTTCTCCAGACTCCGTGGTGGCCCGCACGCAGCTAACGGTCCTGGTGACGCCGAGGCCAGCCATGTTCCTGGCCGCAAAGGCTTTCGCCCGATATCGCAGGCTTGGTGGCAGCAAGGTTTAGGCCTCTGCAGGATTTCTCCATCGGTGCGCACGCGGCGGTTCAAGGATGGCCGCCGTTGACTCGTGATGTCAGTCGATTTGCTTCGGAACTTACTCTCAAGGCATGGAGATTCGGGCGCCCTGGCTCTGATCATGACGACCCAGGCGCGACTTGATAAGGCCTTGCGATCCACCCGACAAGCGCGCACAACACGATGATGGTGAGCAATGAACTTGCCGCCATGGCGCTCACCGAGGGCGGCGCTGGCGCAACGGTCATTCCGAGGACCGTGAATGCGAGCACCAAGAGACAGACCACCGCAAGCCATGACTTGCGGGCCCGCGACAAACTGGCGCCGGGCAAGAAAATGCCAAGTCCCAGCACCACAATGAGCGCTTCGACCGCCAGCGCCACCGGCATGTTTTGCCACAACCCGAATCCCACTTTGATGGAACCGGCGAGCGTGACTGGTAACTCGGGCCTATGGACCAGCACATCGAGTAGCCAGTGCGAGAAGACCGCGACCGCTATCAGGGCCGCCGCGCGAAACCTGCCAAGCTTGAGGTGCACATGCCAAAGAAAAACTGCTGCGCCGGCAAGCACGCACCAGCCCAAGCTGAACAACAAACCATGCGAATACGGGAAGACAAACGCAGGCTGATGGGTGCTGGTGAAGTCGGCCGGAATGCTGACCGATTCCCAGCCAAGAAGCACCAGCACCCAGAGCACGGCATCAAGCAGCAGAGCCGAAAAAATGAACCCACCGACATTGACGCGCCGATCGGCTCGCCCGATGATCAGTGCCGCGCCGACGTGACCTGCAAACATCGTGACCTGTCTATTGCGTAGCGAATCGGTCAAACCCCAATAACACCACGACCACCACCAGCGCCGTCACCGGGCCCGCCAAAGGGTAGGCCATACACGCCAGAATCGGCGCCACCATCAGCAGATGGCGCAGTCCGAGTCCATAGAGAATGCCGGCGCGGCGCAAATAGGTGGCGCCGGTCTTGGACCAGCGCTCGCGGGTTTCCGACTCGACCGGCATGGAGCCCACGAATCCGGCGTGGTTGAAATAACGCACTGCCATGGCCGAGCAGACCAGGGACGCAAAAAGAATGCCCATCAACACCAGTTCCAGCGCCAGGCGGGCGGTGAATTGCGCCGATCCGGCCTCACCCGCGGCGCTCGTTATGTGTAGCCCGGGTACGGCCAGCGTGACGGTGGCCATCAATCCCAGCACCGCCGTTGAAGCCGTCATGGTGGCCGACATGAGTGAATTGCGCAGTGTCTGCACGGCCAGAATTTCGGAGCCGCGCTGCTTCGATATCGCCGCGAACCATTGCTCGCGCAACGTTGCATGCGCCGAACGTGCCAGACGGCCGGGGCTTCGCCGCTGCACCGACAACAGCGCCACCTCGTACAGCAGCAGGATGCCAACCGTCGCCAACGCCGCCATCCACGTCATAGAGTCTGTCATGGCCGACCGCCTAGGCGACCTGTGGCGCTGCCGCCTGGCGGCGCTTTTCGAGCAGTTCGTAAACGCCCATGCCGGCCAGCATCGCGACGACGAATACCAGCGCTTTCACTTCGCCCATGCCAAGAGCAACCAGAGCGGGGCCCGGGCAGAAGCCGGCAATGCCCCATCCAATACCAAAAAGCGTGCTGCCGATAACGAGTCGCCGGTCGATGTGGCGTGCCGACGGCAACTGCATCTGTGCGCCGATCAAAGAGCGCGTGCGATTGCGGGCCAGCAGGAAGGCAAAAAATCCCACGGCGATGGCCCCGGCCATCACCAGCGCCAGTGATGGGTCCCAGGCACCGGTCACGTCAAGGAAGCCGAGCACTTTGGCGGGGTTCACCATGCCGGAGACTATAAGCCCCAGGCCGAACACCAGGCCCGCGAGTAATGAAGTCAGGATGAACATGAAATTACTCCTCAAATATTGAACAGATGGCGTGCGACATACACGGTAACGACGCCGGCAGCCATGAACGCGGCAGTGGCGGCCAGCGAACGCGGCGACAATCTGGACAGTCCGCAAACCCCGTGGCCACTGGTGCAACCGCCGCCGTAGCGCGTGCCCAAGCCAACCAGCAGTCCGGCGGCGACCAGCGCGCCGTATCCGGCATCAATGCGCACCGCCGGCATAGGCGAGAACAGCGCAAGCACCAGCGCTGCGCCGAGCAGCCCCAGCACAAACGCCAAGCGCCATAACACGTCGCCGCGGACCGGATTCAGCAGCCCGCCGAGCACGCCACTGATACCCGCAATGCGCCCGTTCAGCAACACCAGCATCGCGGCCGCCAGTCCGATTACCATGCCGCCCAACAAAGCCGACCACGGCGTGAAAACATTCCAGTCAATCGACATCAAAATTCTCCTTGGGGACAATAAAGGCGGTGTAACAGCGCCAGGATTTCGAGTGCCGCCGGGTCGGCGACGCGGTAGTAAATGTTCTTTCCTTCGCGGCGGGTGTTGACCAGGCCTTCGCTGCGCAAGACGCCGAGTTGTTGGGAAAGCGTCGGCTGGCGGATGCCCAGTTGTTGCTCCAGATCGCTGACACACAATTCGCCCTGCGACAACTGGCACAGCAGCAGCAACCGGTCCTCGTTGGCCAATAACTTGAGCACTCCAACGGCGCGCGACGCGGCGAGCCGCATAAGGTATGGGTCGAGTACGGGAGGTGATTTTTTCACGGGCGTGGGACAAACGTTTAAGTCAGGAACATTATATTGATAAATATATTATGCGTCAATGGAGTGAAATCACACCCAGCAACAAACCAATGAACGCGCGCAGCACCCCCAAGGTATGACCAGCGGGATGCAATCGGCGCCGTTTGAGCGCAACTACCTCTGACCCGGCCTGGGATGCGGGCGACTGGCGCTGTTGCGTTGTTGGCTTTGACAATGAGCTTGGCAAGGGCGACCGCTGTCATCTGGACGGTCAGGAATGTCCTTACACCTCTGCCGGTGTAGAGCGGTTGGTTGAAGACTTTATTGCGGCAGTCGCCGCCCGGAGAGCAGCATGACGCGCGTTGTCCCGAACCCCGGCAATGCGGCAGGCCCTATCCAATAGGTGGTTGAAGGCAAAGGGATTGCTCAGCGTGAACGACCCGTGGTGCAAGGCCCAAGGTTATACGGTGTAGTAGAGAAAGAAACTTTGTCGAGCGCGCCCACTTGGTTGTTCCGCCCACTGCGGACCCGCACGGTGGGTGGTGCGGGAGCTGGAGGCTGGCAATCTCGGGCTAACCGGTTAGCCAGCACTCTTCACCGCGGCCGGCGATGCATGCAGCCGAAGCCCAAGAGCGCCGACGACTCGGAGAATGGTCGCGAACTCCGGATTTCCCGCTGGGGAGAGCGCCTTGTACAGGCTCTCCCTACCAAGACCTGTCTCTTTTGCGAGCTGCGACATTCCTTTGGCACGCGCGATGTCTCCCAACGCCGCTGCAACGAGGGACGCGTCGCCTTCGTCTAGCGCCGCCTCAAGGTAGGCCGCCATGTCTTCGTCGGATTGAAGATGTTCTACGGGGTCCCAGATACGAGTAGTTGCCTTGGTCATCTTTTACTCCGTGAATTTGCGCGCAAGTTCCTTGGCTTTTCGAATGTCACGCGCTTGAGTGGACTTGTCACCACCGACAAGCAACAGCACGTAGTGGCTGCCGTGCTGAAGGAAGTACACCCTGTACCCCGGTCCGTAGTCGATCTTCAACTCGGAGACAGCTTCGCCGACTGGTTCAACTTTGCCGGGGTTCCCAAGCGACAGGCGCCGGATTCGCATGTTTACGCGAGCACGTGCGGTTCGATCCTTCAGCGACGCGAACCATTTCGTACTCGACTGTTTGGCGAACTTCGATCACAGCGACAATGTATCACATGGGATACGTGCCTGGTGATGCCCCGTCCTGGTGCACCGCCCCATCAACCGCATGTGTGGCCTGCCGTCCGAGCTGGGCATCGTGCTGCCATTGAAGGCCGCCACTATTCGCTGCCAGGCGCGTCCACACCTGAGCCGCTTGGTCCAGAGCAATAAACGGCAAGCTACCCAGGAGCATCGGTGCAAGAACAGCGTCACGTCAATTCATCTGATCCCCTCGCATCGCTGTACGCCAACGCAAGTTATGGGATAAGAGG
This sequence comes from Betaproteobacteria bacterium, assembly GCA_031403955.1. Taxonomy (GTDB): domain Bacteria; phylum Pseudomonadota; class Gammaproteobacteria; order Burkholderiales; family Burkholderiaceae_C; genus CAISIP01. The sequence continues at coordinate 1,548 of JANNGR010000310.1, read as the reverse complement.
ACGCGAGGCCCCGTGAGACCAAGTTGGCGGCCAGTTTGCGCGCGAACTTCTGGCACGGGCAAGTGTTCGCCGCGCAGTGTGCCGGATCAATCTGTGTTGAACTTGTCCGGTGCTGACGCGAGAAACGCGCTGCTGCGGACCAGACTTGCGGATTGATCTTTAGAACGTACTCACAAGTGGCACCAACTTTCAGGGCAAGGGTTTGGGCTCGATTTTGCTGGCAGATGCTTGCGAAAAGGTCGCACATGCCAGTGCAACCCTGGCGGTGGCAGGAATTGTCGTACATGCAAAAGACGCTGCGGGCGCGACCTTTTACCGGCATTTCGGATTCCTGACCCTGCCGGGGCAAGCTTCGCGACTATCGCTGCCGGCCTCCGCTTTTCGGACCTCCTAATACCCTGAGCGGCAAATAGGATTCGCATCCGCCCGCTTCACCCGATTGCGCTAAGCCAGACGGTCTTCATGTTCAGTCGTTAACGTAAAGCCGGGCAATGACCTGGCGAAGATCTTGCGCCGCGGCGTCGTCAATCCGCCCCAGATTCCGCTTCAACCGGGACTTGCTCACAGTTCGAATCTGGTCCACTGCAATCTCGCTGGACACGCCATCACAGATGCATTGCACCCGGCTTGCCCAATGCGGATGCAACTGGCTCGTCAAGGGGCAAATCACCACAGTTTCAAGGCGGCGATTCATTTCGTCGGGGCTCACCACCACCACCGGTCGAGTCTTCGCGATTTCGCTACCACGCGTTGGGTCCAACTGCGCCCAGTACAGACCATAACGGGAAATCCTGGTGCTCACCATTTGACGGCTTTCAGCCCGTCAGACGCAAGCCCGTCCAGGTCGCTCCAATCCTCGGAACCGGTAGCCTGCTCGCGCGCCATCTCGGTGAAGGTCTGCTTGAGCGACGCCTTGCCAGAGACCGAACCACGCAACAGCAAGCCCTCGGGCCGCTCTTCGAGCGTGATCTGGTCGGCCATGCCGTAGCGACGCAGCAGAGCTTGAGGTAAACGAACGCCACGCGAATTACCGATGGCGATGATCTTGAGTGGATGCACTACGGAGGTTGGCATAGTCTTAAATAAAGTAGGTACTGTAATTACATTCTACCGCCCCTCCGGGTGAAATGACTATGCTGCTGGAATCGGATTTTCAAGCGCGCTTGCGAAGCACGAGCTTTTGCCGTGGGTCAACCAGGGCCGCGTTTGAATGACACCAACTCCATCCCGTAGTAATTGGTGATTTGCCTTGTCGTGCCCCCGGGATACAGTGACTCGCCGCGACCAACGACCAAATAGCTTTTGAAAGTCCCCATCGGCACTCAGCCTAAATCAAATTACGCATCGCGCGCGCGGTCTCCTGCAACACCGGCAACACGCGTTTGACGGCGTCTTCGCTGCTCTCATGGCCCATCGGCATCGATACGTTCAGGCCACCAACCAGGTCGCCGTTGCGGTCCAGTAGTGGCACGGCGACGCCGCGGTAATTGAGTTCGAGTTGTTGCTCCGAAATCGCCCAGCCGTTGGCCCGGATGCGCGCGAACTCGA
>JANNGR010000309.1:0-3586 GCA_031403955.1 Betaproteobacteria bacterium | reverse complement strand
GACGTGGTTCATGCTCCCAACTGTGGTCGATAGCGTACGTCGCACAGTCTTGACGCCCAACGAATGAAAGGGACTTCCCCGTCCCGAACGAGCCGCGTGTCCTGAGACTTGCGGTTTACGGCAACACAGTGCCAAGATGGAGAGGCGAATCTTTTAGCTCCGACGTAACTTGAGTACAAGTGAGTCTGCACTGAAACTTCGTTTTCATCTTCGCGTAAACCATCGAGATGAAAGAGGATTGCCTCTCGAATCTCCGTTTCGACTTCGGCGACCGTTGCACCGGTGGCGACGCACCCGGTTAAATCCGGGACGTACGCAGAGTAGTTGCCTTCGGCTTTTTCAATCACGATTGCGTAGCGCATACGACCTCACTTGAGTCCAGCCTGCTTGAGAATGCTATTGAGTGTGCCGGGTGCCAAATCATCACTTGGCTTTCCTGGAACAGTGACGCGACCAGGCTTGCTCGCGTGCTTGAACTGACCATGACTTCCCCGCGTAGCGACCCAGCTCCAGCCATCAGCGTGAAGCAGGCGGAGGTGTCAAATGATCGCTCTTCAGAACTACGACACCAAGTAGCCCCACACACTAATCACTCGGTCAATCGGCGCGCGGTTGTAGAGAAATACCTCGACAAACGGTCCCATGACTGGAAGTCTTGCTGAATAGTGACTCACGTTGTGCGGTGAACCGCTCCAAGAACCTAGACCTGACACTTCAATGAAATTGGTGCTTTGTGGCCCACTCAGATTGGATTCCAAGTTGACGTACCTCCGGGCACCCATAGTACCGTTGCCGTCGAATGCGAAAATGACGCCCAAGTCCACTGGAGGTTCATTTGCCGTCAGCTGAGAAAACTGGACAAAAATATTGATGTGTCGATAGCCGTCGACGTTAGTGTAAGGCGGTAAGCTAATGCCTATACTCGCCGGCAACTTGTGGTTAGTCATGAATTTGACGATCTTCGTGCAAGCGGGATTGCACGGGCCTTGCTTGTCCATAGAGAACTCCTTTCCAAAAAGTAGCGATGCTTGCACTAAAGGTCTTGCAGTCTGGCTTTCCGGTCGCTATCTTGGTTATTTATCCAGTTATAAATTTGCCATCAAACCCGGCAACCCTGCGCTGCTATCAATCCGCCTGCTGGACCAGATGCGCGAACGCATTCGGTACTTGCACTATAGCCTGAGCACCGAAAAAGCCTACCTGCACTGCGTGAAGTTTTTCATTCGCTGGCATGGGCGCAACGGCTGGCCACGCAGCGCAAGGTATCAACCTCGACCCACCATCAGGCTCTGAGCGCCTTGCTGTTTTTATACCGGGAAGTGTTGGGCATCGACTTACCCTGGATGGACGGCATCAACCGCCCCGCCAACAAGCGACGCATTCCCGGCGTATTGACCCTGGACGAGGTTGCCGGCGTGCTGGCCCAGATGGAAGGTGAAACGGCTCTGCTGGCGCGCCTGTTGTACGGCACCGGCATGCGCCTTATGGAAGGTATTCGCCTGCGGGTCAAGGATGTGGATTTTGCTCGCCACGTCATCATTGTTCGGCAAGCCAAGGGCAACAAGGATCGCGTGGTGATGCTGCCGCGCTCGCTGGCTCCCGCCATGCGCCAGCACATGCTGGCGTCGCGCGCGGTGTGGGAGACAGACCGGCAGGCCCAGCGCATCCCCCTCGCTTTCAGTCGATCCACGCCGCGGCGCGGTGCAGCGCCATCACCTTTACCACGAACGATTACAAGGCGCCATGAAAAAAGCCGTCGAGCGGGCGGGCATTCACAAGCCGGTGCCGGTCCACACGTTAAGCCGCAACGGATCTCAACCTGCGGACTTCCCAGACGCTGCGGCTGACTTTGGCTTTTTCCTTTTTGCGGTGCTTCGCTGCCGTGCCGGAACCCGCCCATCCACGCCGTCCGCGCTGATGGCACCGTCTCCGGCCACGAAGAAGGCAGCCCAATACAGCGGGTCGGCGAACGGCCGCTCGCCTTCTTGTTCAAGCAGTTCCAGAGCGCCCCCACATAAGCGCCGGCAGTCGTCGGCGCGCGCCGGCAGGGCGGCGGCGGCGATGTCGGCCAGACCCGCCAGCAGGCTGCGCGCGTCATCGCCGCGCATATCGCGCAGCCAACACCGGCTGGCCGTTAGCGCCGCGGCGACACTGGTGCCACCGGCGCTCCAGCGGCGGTGGAATTCGGCCATCATCAACGTTGAGGCCAGGTCATCGACAGCCCAGCGACTGGCGACCACCGCCGCGTAACCGGCAGCGATGAACGCCGCCGGCAGCGAAACTTCCTCCGACACCAGGTTCGGCCGGGTCTGGCCGGTTTCGCAACCGGACAAAACCGCGAGTCGCCCCGCCGGCGCAAACACGTCGCTGAAGATGTCCGCGTTGCTCCACAAGGTATCGGGCGCATTCAGCGGGCCGATGGCAACACCGGAGCGGTACGGGTTCGCGTCGTCAAAACGGCCGTGCCCGACAAAGTGCAATACATCCACCTGGCCACAAGCGCGGGCGATCGAGGCGGCCTCGATTCGGTCCTGGTCCAGTATGTCGAGTCGGTTGTTGCGCTGGGCCGCGGCCACCAGGGCGGCTTCCAGCGGCGCGAAATCGAGGTCGCGGCTTGGGTCGACGACTATCGCCACCTGAGCGCGCGCGGCCTGCATCTGCTCTCTGGCATAACGCTCGCGGTCTGCCTGCCTGACCATGAAAAGCGTCTGTGACAGCGGTTTGCGCACGCCGCGCGTGAACCCGAGCGCCGCCGCGCTCGGCAGCATAATCAGTTCCGGCGCCGCGTGCTCCAGCAGCGCTGCGCAGCAGTCGAGTGGCAACGCGGCGAGTGCCGTGCCACCCGAGAGAAAGGCGCGCCGCACACCCAGTTGCGCGAGCCACGACACCAGTGGTTTGGCGCCCAGCGCGTCGAGTTCACCCAACAGCGCCACAACGTCGGGCGGTCTATCGCCGTGCCCGATGCTGCGCAAGTCGTGGCCCATACGGTCTACCACGGAGCTGCCAAGGCCGGGCAACAGGATGTGATCGGTGCCGCCCGCTGCGTGGCGCGCCCACACGGCCAGGCCGTCTGGCAACACATGTGCGAACAGCAGGCACTCGCCTGGCGCCATCTGGTGCTCCCCAAGCAGTTGCGCGATATCCTGCGGGAAATACACGCCCTGGTTGGCCGGCGCGATGTGGATGTGCCCCTCAGCGCTCAGCGCCAGGGTGTCGAGCCGCTGCACCTCCTGTGCCATGACGCGCCGTTCGCGCCAACCCGCGCCGCGCGCGTTGTGGGCCTCGAAGCGGTAACGGGCGCGCTGCAAGCTGGACGTGATTTCGCTCTTCAGCCAGCCGTGGCGCACGGCACCGAAAGTCCATAAAGCCTTGCGCTCGGCCAACACATTGACCAGCGTCTGAGCCCGGAATCGCTCCAGCTCGTAAATTGCCGCCTCATCCTGAGTGCCCGCGAAGGCCTCGATAACAAAGTCGTCGAGCCAGCCGGCGAACTCATCCGAATACTCGATGGCTGCCTGCCAAGAGGCGTCGGAAAACACGTCATTGACCTGCATGCGCGCGTAGTCCATCAGCCGCAAACGATGCC
>JANNGR010000308.1:0-21674 GCA_031403955.1 Betaproteobacteria bacterium | reverse complement strand
ATGAAACCCAGCCTGAGCCAGAAGCGCAAGGCCTGCGCGAAGCGCACCGGCGCCGGACGCTCGAGCGGCTGCGGGTCGGGCGGGCTCATCGGGAACTCCCGGGCATATCGCCGGGCAATACGTATAAGGCGTCGAATACGGCCGCCGCCGCCCGCAGCAGATCGTCATCATCGGCGTGTAATTCGCGCAGCCCGGCCAACACCGCCTCCAGACCTGCAGCCTGCGGCACCGGAATGCCTCCCACGTCGAGGTAGTGCACCACGGCGGCAATCGGTTGCAGCCGCGCGTCCTGGTCGAGCGCAAAACTGGCCATCAATACTTCAAACGTGACCCTGTTTCCGACGTGGGTGAAACGCGCGCCGTCAAAGTCAAAACCGATCACGCCGCGGGTTTGCCGCGGCGGGTCACCGAGCCAGACAAAACGCGCCTGCCGGTCGATGAAGCGGCGGATCAGCCAGGCACAGGCCAACCGGTCCACCCAGGGACGCGCGCGCGTGGCCCAGCGCTTGTTCTGGAACTTCGAGGCGTCGAGACCTCGCACATCACCCACAACGCCTTGCGGCTCACCGCGCGAGAAGCGCAGGTCGAGCGCGCGGCGTAACACTGCCAATTCGCCTTGCGCCTGTTCGCCCGCCGCGCCCGGGTAGTAGTCGATACGCTGCAGAGCCTGCAAGGCGTAGTCCACGCCGCGGGCGCGCCGGCGCGCCTCGGTTTCACTCAAAGTCTCGAGTTCCGCGTGCAGGGCCCGTGCCGACTGTTGCCAAACCCCGAATGCTTCGCCGCGGTCGAACTGGGCCAGCAGCTCCAGCCGCTGGCTCTCGTCGCGCGGCGACAAGGCCAACACCGAGGCAGTGCCGCCGTGTTGGCGCACTTCCACCGCCAGTTGCTCCAGCGCCGGCGCCTGCTCAAGCGGCAACAGGTAGGCGCCATCACGTAACGCGGCGCAGCCCAGCGCCTTGAGGGAACGCCAGACGCGCAAACGCACCGCGCTGGGCTGGGTCGGCAATGTGACGATCAGGATGGCAAACATTTGAAGTAGTTGAATCTAAATTTGATTTAATTATTACACGATCTTTTGCTTCTTGCAAGCCGCACGCCAGACTACTTTTCATGGCGCACTGAAACATCGGTCACGCCGGTACCTGCCACGATGGTCTAAAGTTGTGCGCGTCCACCCCCAAAATCCACTTGACCCACCATGAACACCGCCCTCTCGATCGAACCAGCCGAACTGCAGCAACGCGCCGCGCGCCAGGCCACCGTAGTGCGCGCCTTACAGGCCGTATTACCGGCTCATGCGTTGTTGTGGAACCGGGAAGACACCACGCCCTACGAATGCGACGGCCTGACCGCCTATCGCCAGCGTCCCCTGGTGGTGGCCTTGCCTGAGACCTGGGCCCAGGTGCAGGCGGTTCTGAAGACCTGCCAGCGGCTGGAGCTGCCGGTCGTGGCGCGCGGCGCCGGCACCGGCCTGTCGGGAGGCGCGATGCCACACCGGCTGGGCGTGACTTTGAGCCTGGCCAAGTTCAACAAGATCGTGAAGCTGGACCCGGTCAGCCGCACCGCCGTGGTCCAGTGTGGCGTGCGCAACCTGGCCATCAGCGAGGCCGCCGCGCCCTTGGGCCTGTATTACGCGCCCGACCCGTCGAGCCAGATTGCCTGCACCATTGGCGGCAACGTGGCTGAAAACTCAGGCGGCGTGCATTGCCTCAAATACGGCCTGACCCTGCACAACGTGCTAAAAGTCAAGGGATTCACGATCGCCGGCGAGGAAGTCACATTCGGCTCGGACGCGCTCGACACGCCGGGTTTCGACTTGCTGTCGCTCATCATCGGCTCGGAGGGCATGCTGGCGGTGATCTGCGAAGTCACCGTGAAGCTGGTGCCCAAGCCGCAATTGGCGCGCTGCATCATGGCCAGTTTTGACGACATTCGCAAAGCCGGTGACGCCGTCGCCGCGGTGATAGCCGCGGGCATTATTCCTGCGGGTCTGGAAATGATGGACAAACCAATGACCGCCGCCGTGGAAGATTATGTACACGCCGGTTACGACCTGAGCGCCGAAGCCATTTTGCTGTGCGAAAGCGACGGCACGGCGCAGGAGGTGGAAGAAGAAATCGGCCGCATGGTTGCGGTGTTGACGCGCCACGGCGCAACCGCGATCGCGGTCAGCCAGGACGAAGCCGAACGGCTGAAATTCTGGAGCGGGCGCAAGAATGCGTTTCCGGCCAGCGGGCGCATCAGCCCGGACTATATGTGCATGGACTCCACCATACCGCGCAAACGCCTGGCCGACATCCTGCTTGCCATACAGCAGATGGAGAAAAAATACCAATTGCGCTGCGCCAATGTGTTCCATGCCGGCGACGGCAACCTGCACCCGTTGATATTGTTCGATGCCAACGACCCCGACCAGTTGCGCCGCTGCGAACTGTTCGGAGCCGACATACTGGAAACCAGTGTCGCGATGGGCGGCACGGTGACCGGCGAACACGGCGTCGGTGTCGAAAAGCTCAATTCCATGTGTGTGCAGTTCAGCGCCGCCGAGAACGCGCAGATGCTGGCGCTAAAGCGTGCCTTCGATCCCAAGGGCCTGCTCAACCCCGGCAAGGTGATACCCACGCTGCAACGTTGCGCCGAATATGGCAAGGAACTGGTGCGTGCTGGCACACCGGCAAAGGCCGCGTTTGCGGACCTGCCCAGGTTCTAGTACGGTGCTGAAAACGGCGAAATAGTCGTGGTGATCCGCCATATTGGCCGGACTGGCGCGAATTTTTCCGGTATCGTCGGTCATCATGGAACATGGTCAACCGGATAGCGTGGCGGCTGGCTCGATTGGCGCCAGCAAACACCCCTGCCCGAAGTGTGGTGGGGATCTGGCACGTATTCCGCGTCGTCTGACCGATCGCCTGACCAGCTTGTTGTTGCCCAAGCACCGTTATCGCTGCTACAGTTTTTCGTGCCAGTGGGAAGGCAACATTCGCGTCGACCGCGCCGCCGCCAACAAGGCACCGCCGAAACGGTAATCAGCTTCACTCGCGGGTGGTCAATTCAGCGCGGCGCGCAAGGATGGCTGCCAGCGCAGCGTGAACCCGCTCCGCTCCTGACCCGCAAATCACTGAAAAAGGCGTACCGGATTTCCGCAACGCGGCGCGCAGCCGTTGATCTACCTGATCGCGGGCCTGTGGCCCGTCACGCTGATAACCGTCGGCCCGCCAGGGCAGATCAGGGGCCAGAAGCAGGTTCAATGCGTAATGCCGATGCGCCTGCAACGCATCCGCGAACAGGCTCGCGTCATTGAACAGGTGGTCGCTGTAAACGGCTGTCATCAGTGCCGTGGTATCGGCAATCACGACCACCGGTCCAGTCGCCGCCGCCGCTATGCGCAGTGACTGTTCGCTGGCAATCGCGCGCTGCTCGCCAATCGACGGTGTACGTTGGTGGCGGTCACAGAACTCGCGCAGATACTCCGGCACCACCCTAACCTCGGCGCCCTGCGTAACCAGGGCCTGACCAAGCGCGTGCGCAAGTGTCGTCTTGCCGGTACTTTCGCCGCCAAGCAGCGCGACGACAAACGGGCCGGCTGTCACGCCAGCAGCGCGCGCGTGGCTGACGCGGGCCCGTTCGCCCTGTGCCTCAAGGCTTCTTGGTGACCTCGTGGCCTATGACGCCGCCGACGGCTGCCCCGGCGGCCGTTCCCAACAGCCCGCCACCCAGCACATTACCCGCGACACCACCAATGACGGCGCCAGTGGCCGTGCCTTTTTCCTGGCTGGTCATCCCGGCACAGCCCCCAAGGGCCACTACCGACGCCAGCATCACGGCCGGCAAAAATGCCGGGAAGTTTTTAGTCAGGTTCATGGTAAATCTCTCCCAATCAAAATAAAAAAAGCGTGGCTCGTTTTTGACGCGGCCCCACGGGCGAAGTCAGACGCGGTCCTTGTCTTTGGCAAACCAGGAATCGGTCGCCTTGCGTTGCCATTCGGCGACCTGCTTTTCGGCTTCGTCCTTGGCCACGCCGTAACGCTCCTGGATCTTGCCGGCGAGCTGGTCGCGCCGCCCGGCGACGACGTCGAAGTCGTCATCGGTCAACTTGCCCCATTGCTCCTTGGCCTGGCCGGTGACCTGTTTCCAGTTACCTTGAATACGATCCCAGTTCATATCAATCTCCTTGAGTGGTGGTTTGCAAAACTACAGTCGCGAAATTGCGCCAAGGCTTAAGGGCGGACGACGATCTGGTTCTTGACCATCTTCACGCCGTTGACGCCGCGCGCGATGTTCTCGGCAGTGCCCTTCTCGGTAGCGCTCTTGGCGAAGCCTGACAGCATCACGGTGCCGTTCAAGGTTTCGACGCTGATCGCGGCGGCATCGACCTGTTTGTTTTCGATCATGCGCGACTTGACCAGGGTGGTGATGCCGCTGTCATCGACGTAAGCGCCGACGGTTTCCTGGCCGCGCATGACGGCGCATCCAGAAACGGTTAGCAGGGCAACGGCGGCAACGATGGCGGCGAGGGTAGTGCGGATATACATAGTGAATCTCCAGTTAAAAGTTGATGTGGCAAGAATGGGTGGTGATTAGCCCCACTACCCATGGGCGGAAACAAGTGAAAAATCTCAATCAGCGAGCCAGTCTTTCAGCTCGTCGGCATGTTCTTGCTCATCACTGAGGATGTCTTCGAGCAGGCGCCGGGTAGTGGAATCCTTGTCGCCGATCAGCGCGATGATCTGGCTGTAGGCCTCAATGGCCACGCGTTCGGCAACCAGGTTGGACTTGATCATCGCCTTCAACTCCGACGAGTCGTCGTAAGCGGCGTGACTACGTTTGGTCAACGAGTCGGGCGAAAAGTCGGGTTCGCCGCCCAACTGCACGATGCGTTGCGCCAGCCGGTCCGCATGCGCCGACTCTTCGTTGGCATGCACCAGAAATTCTTCGGCAATCTTCGGTGACGCCAGGCCGTGGGCGGTGAAATGGTGGCGCTTGTAACGCAGCACACACACCAACTCGGTGGCCAGCGAATCGTTCAGCAACTTTATGATGTCCTGACGCCACGGCCCATAACTGGGTGCCACGGCACCCTGCTCCAGGCTGCGCCTGGCGGCGTCGAGGCCGGCCTCGTTCAGCACCAAACGCTGAGCGTCCGCAACCGGCAGTTGCTTCACGTTGGTGGGTGCATTCTTCACGCTCATGGGGTGTTCCTCGGTTGTTGCGGATAAGTTCGGTGCGCTAGCGCACCAAGCTGATGGGTCAACTGTAGAAGCGCCGGTGCCAGGCGGCCATCGGCGCGCGGCGCCAACACGTGTAGGACGGTGCCGCGCGGCGTTGTCGGAGCAGTCCGCCGCGGGCTACGAATCCCAGTGAAACTTATGCATCACGCGATGCACGACCGGCGTGAAGATCAGCGCCGCGCTGACGATGAACACCAGTCCGGCGTAAAGGGCGTACAGCCCCGCGAACAGTTTGCCCGCGGCCGTGAGCGGCGGATTGACCGGCCCCATGCCGCCAAGCAGCATGGCCGCGTTGAGGAACGCGTCCAACGGCGGCAGATCCTCGAAAACGCAATAACCCAGCATGCCGCCACCGAGCGACACAACCAGCACGCCAATCGCGACCAACACATGCAACAGCAGACGCTTGGCAAAGTTATGGCTCGCAATTGGCTTTTCGGTCTTCGACTCGTACATACAACGCGGCGACGCTAACCCTACTTGTTGATCGGGATCCGGTCGATCAAATGCGCCAGCAAGGTCAATTGTTCCTTCTGGATCGCCAACAGTTCGCTCCACTGGCCCTCGCGCAGCAGGTCCACCTTCTCGTGCAACAGCATGATTTCGAGTTCGGCCTTCAGATTGACTTCATAGTCGTGTTCCGCATGCAACCGGTCCTTTTCCGCCTGCCGGTTCTGCGACATCAGAATGATCGGCGCCTGGATAGCGGCCAGCATAGAGAGAAACAGGTTGAGCAGGATGTAGGGGTAGGGATCGAAGCTGTTGTCGTAGTGCGCCAGAATGAATGAATTCAAGCTTACCCAGAGCACCAGGATGGAGGCAAATATGCCAATGAAAGTCCAGGAACCGCCGAATGCCGCAACCGCGTCGGCTGCGCGCTGACCCCGCGTTGCCTGGGCCGGCGGATCGATGGTGATGTTTCTCGCGATGTGTTTTCGCCCCGCGATATGGCGAGCCACCTTCTGGGTCCGCTCGTCCAGCGATGCGTACGGAACACCCAGAAGTTTCGCCGCCACCTCATCCGGATTTTTCATCGTGTTGGTCCAGCAACGGGATAACAAAGCAACTGTCAACACCCAGCTCGGTCCATTTCAACAACTGGCCCGGGCGCAGCAGTTGCGCGCCCAGCGACTCCGTCTGGGCCAGCGCTGCCGGCGCGGTGGCGCGCAGCAGGATAAATCGCATCGTGCGGCCGTCGCGCAACAACGTCAGTTCGGCCTGCTGCCAATCGGATGGCAGACACGGTGAGAACGACAACTCCCGCGCCCCATGGCGCAAGCCGAAGATCGACTCTACCGCCGCGCGGTGCATCCAGGCCGCCGCACCGGTGTACCAGCTCCAGCCGCCACGTCCGACATACGGCGGCTGGCTGTATACGTCGCCGGCCATGACATACGGCTCGATGCCATAGGCCGCGCCATACTGCTTATCGCTGGCACGATGCGCCGGGCTCAGGTAGGTGAAGTAGCGGTAGGCCAGGTCGCCGCCCTCGCGCGCGTCGGCTTGTCGGCAGGCAAGTTCGGCCTGGGCCATCACCGCCCAGACGCCGGCGTGCGAATACTGGCCACCGTTTTCGCGCACGCCGGGCGGGTAAGCCTGAATGTAGCCGGCACTCGGTACGGCATGCACCAATGGCGGGTCGAGCAGCCGTATCAGCCCGGCCGCGGGGTCCACCAGGTGTTCCTGCACCGCCGCCAGCGCGATGCGCTGCAAGGCCGGCGGCGCCGCCCCGGACAACACCGCCCAGGCCTGCGCGATCAAATCGATGCGGGCCTCGGCATTGACATGCGAGCCCAGCGCCTGCCCGTCGTCGAAGAACGCGCGCTTGAACCATTGCCCGTCCCATGCGGCCCCGGCCAACGCTGCCTTCCAGCCCACCGCCGCTGACTGCCAGCGCGACGCGCGCTCCGTGTCGCCGCGCGCGTGCGCCAGCGGCGCGAAGTCAGCCACCAGTTGACACAGGAACCAGCCCAGCCAGACCGACTCGCCACGCCCCTCTATGCCAACCCGGTTCATGCCGTCGTTCCAGTCGCCGCTGCCCATCAGCGGCAAGCCGTGCACGCCAACCCGCAAGCTGCGATCGATGGCCCGTGCGGCATGTTCGTACACCGGCACACTCTGGCTGCTGACAGCCGGCGTGTAATACGCGTCTTCGGCGCCCTCGGGTATGGCGGCACCTTCGATGAACGCCACCGGCTGGTCGAGCAGAGCGGCGTCGCCGCTGCAGCGCAGGTAAAACACGCAGGCGTATGGCAGCCATAAAAGGTCATCGGAGAAGTGGGTGCGCACACCCGCACCCAGCGGGGCGTGCCACCAATGTTGTACATCACCCTCGGCGAACTGGCGCGACGCGCACAACACAATCTGCTGGCGCAGCAGGCCTGGCGCGGCCCAGGCCAACGCCATCGCATCCTGCAACTGGTCGCGAAAACCGGTCGCTCCCCCAGCCTGGTAGAAACCGGCCTTGGCCCACAGGCGGCAGGTTACGCTCTGGTACAACAGCCAGCGATTCACCATCGCGTCGAACAACCGGTCGGGTGTATTTACCTTGGTGGCGCCCAGCAATACATCCCAGCTGTCGCGCACCCGTTGCAAACGTTGTGCGGCGGGTGTCGCGGCGGCCAAGGCGGCAAGCTGGCGGGCCGCGTCCGGGTTGTCGGCGTAACCCAGCAGAAAAACCCGCTCCTCGGTGTCGCCGGCGCGCAGCACCAGGCGTGTCGACAAGGCCGCGCACGGGTCGAGCCCAATACCGTCCTGGTGGCCGAAGTGATCGGGCAACACCAGTTGACCGCGGGCGTCGAAACACTCGCGCCGGTCGCAGGTCCAGTCTTCAACTTCGTCGGCTGCTCCGGCAACACCGAAAAACGCCGTGCCATCGCCGAAGCCGGCGGAACGCTCGCGTTGCGAGCAAAGCAGCGCCGTCAACTTTTGCCCGGATTCGGCGCCGGAATTGTTCGAAGACGGGTTCGATGCGCCCAGCCGTTGGCGATACAGGGCGGTGTAAGTCGTGCCGCGGTCGGCCCGGTTGGCGCCCATCATCCACTCGGCGATGCCGATCACACGCAGGTGCAGCGCCTTCTGACCACGGTTGGCGAACCTTAACCGCACCTGCTTGACCGAAGTCTGGGCGTCCACACACCAGGACGCGGTCACATCCAGCTCGCCGCGACGGTGGCTGACGACACTGTAGCCCTGGCCATGCGACACCCGATAGACCAGGCCATCGGCGCTACCGGCGATCGGCGCCACGCTCCACACCTCCATTGTCTTGCGGTCCTGCAACAGGAACCATTCGGCCGGCGGGTCGCTGACCGGGTCGTTCGACCACGCCGTGAGTTGCATCGACCGGCTATTCACGGCCCAGGTGTAGCCGCCACCGGCTTCCGACACCTGGGCGCCAAATGCCGGGTTGGACAACACGTTGATCCAGGGCCGGGTGGGGCGCAACCGGGCGCTGACCTCGAACGAGAACTCGTTCGCGTGCGCCACAAACTCGCCCACCGGTGCCGACGCCGCCTCAAAGGCGCCCGCCGCCAGCACCAGGGCCGTGGTCGACGTTTCTTGCCGCGCCTGCAGCGCCGCGTCGTGCATTTCGATCCATTCCTGCACATGGTGCGGCAGCGGGCGGCCGTCCGCGTTCAACTGCACGCGCGCCAGGCATAACAAGCTGCTCAGTTCATCACCGGACAGTTCATCGGCGCGCAGCAGATGCAAACTGGTGCTGGACGGCCCGGCACGCGTGGCGCATTCGGCGTCGTGACGCTCGCGCAGCGCGGTGACCTCGCGCTGCAGCGCCATCAGGTACGAGGCCGGTTCTGAATTCACCACTACCAGGTCACAGGCCACGCCGCCCCAGGACCACAAGCCGAGGCCCTGGACCAGCGAACGCAGCAGACCCAGGCCCTGCGGCGCGCCGGCTGAGACCAGGATCAACGGCCGGTCGCCGGATATACCAAAACGCCACAACAAGCGGCGGTCGCAGACCTCCGCCGGCGGGCCCGGGGCGCGCGTCAGGTTCAGTACCAAAGCCGTCGTCAGGTTCTGAATCGCCGCGAAGTTCTCGCTGCTGATACGCATGGCACGTAATCGGATGCCGGTCAACGTGGCCGACATCAACGAGGCGCGTTGCACATGGCTGTGTTGGCGGTACTTGTCGATCACCGCGCGCAAGGTGGCGCCCGAATCCGACGCCGCGGTCGCGAATGTCAACTGGGCTTTCGTATTCGGCGCAATCCGCAAGTGGACCGCCAGCGCGCAGACCGGGTCCAGGCCGGTGTCGAGTCCGGTGGTTTGCGCGGCGGCGCCCGCTGCAGGGCGTGGCAACGGGTCGAAAGAAGCCAGCGGTTGCGCGGCGCCACGGTTGCGCCCGAGCCAGCGCTGGCGGTCGGTGCACAGGCGCACCCCAACAATCTGCTCGTCGCTGTCGGCCAGGAAATGCGCCGCCTGCACCACCTGCTCGGTGCCCAGGCGCGGCGTGCGCGCGAACACCAGCGCCTGGTGCGCAGCCTGCCATTCGGCGCGCACAAACAGGTTGGTGAATGCCGGGTGGGCTTCGTCGGCCGGCTGGTCTGTCAGCGTCACTTCGAAAGCCGACATCAGTTCGATATCCAGCGTGCGCTCGCTCAGGTTGCGCAGTTCCACTTGCCGGAATTCGATGTCGTCTTCGGGACTGACCCAAATCGTGGTGTGGGCCTGCAACTCGCCCCAGGCCGCGTCGAAGCAGACCCGGTCGGCATGGTAAGTGGCGCGGTAATGCGCCCTCGGGTCGGGCGCGGGATGCTGCGTGATCGAAACCGGCTGCGGTTGCTGGTCCCAGCGCAGGTAAAAGAAGCTGCCATAAGCATCGCGCAACGCGTCGTCGCGCCAGCGGGTAATACCGGTCTTGCCCCAGCGGCTCCAGCCGGCTCCATTCGGGCGTAGCGACACACTGTAACGCGCGTTGGAGAGCACGTGGGTGGGTTCCACCGCGCTCGCGCCCGGCACCACCTCGCGCAGCAGGCCCGGCGCGCGCCGCTGCAGCGCCAACGGCGGCGGGCCTGGCAGGGGCGCGTACAACGTCGACACTTCGCGCGGAACCCGCTCGTGCAACAGGGAGGCAACCGCCTCGATATGCGCATTGGCCATACCCCAGCGCCGCGCGACACCAGCCAGCAGCACATTGGCCAGCGCGACAATGCTCATGCCCTGGTGGTGCGCCATGAAGGTGCACACCGGCGTGAATGCCTGGTCGCCTGAGCGCCGTGCCGGGGTGAAGTCAAGCGCCTCGATAAATCCAAAATGCTCTCGCGCATGTAACGCCTGCAGCGCGGCGAAATTGAGTGATGCGCCATGCGGTGCAATCTGCGCCGCCAGTGCCGTGGCATAAGGCGCAATCACCAGTTCGTCGGGCGGGGTGCGGCGCAGCGCCAGCCGCGGCACCCCTTGGGGCGCGTACTGGTAGGCCAGTGTGTGGTCGCGTCCGGCATAGGCCGACTCCGATATGCCCCACGGCACGCCTTGTGCCGTGGCGAAAGCGACCTGCTCGTGCAGCGCGGCCACGCTGGCGCCGCGCAACACGCTGCCATGTGGCTCGTCGAGCACCAGGCTGGGCATCAGGTACTCGAACATCGAGCCGGACCAGGACCGCAAGCCGGCTTCGGAGCCGATGGCGTAGAACGGACGGCCCAGTGAAGCCCAATGGCGTGCCGGCACATCGCCCTTGGCGATGGCCAGCAGGCTGGTCAGACGCGACTCCGACGCCAGCAGATCATAGAAACCCGCATCAAGCTGCTGCTCAGCAACCCGGTAGCCAATATGGAACAGATGGCGCTTGCGGTGGTACAAAAAACGGAAATCGCTGGCCCAGGCCAATTGTTCGCAGGTCTGGGCCAGCGCAAACAGGCGCCGCGGAGTTTCCTGCACATCCGCCGCATAAGGCGCGCGTGCCAGCTCCAGGCAGGCCTGGGCCACCGCGAGCAAATGACCGCACAGGTTGCCGCTGTCCACCGTGGACACATACATCGGCATCAGCGGCGCGCGCGTCTGGGTGTCGTACCAGTTCAAAAAGTGGCCGCGGTGGCGCTGCAGCGTGGCCAGCGTGGCCAGCGTGGCCTCCATCCGGTCAAGCAATTCCGGCGTGCCGATCCAGCCGAATGCCTTGGCGCAAGCCACGCTGAGCAGGTACATGCCGATGTTGGTCGGTGACGTGCGATGCGCCACCATGTCGTGCGGCGCGGTCTGCAGGTTGTCGGGCGGCAGGTGGTTGTCGTCAGGCCCGACGCAGCGCTCGAACAGGCGCCAGGAGTCGCGCGCGATGCCTTCCAGATAGGTCTGGTCCTTTTGCGGCAGCGCCGCGTCTTTGCGCGCCGGACGTGGCCGGCTGACCCACCAGGTCCACACCGGGGACGCACCCCACAACAGGCACAAGCCCAGCGCCACCCAGGGGGCAGGGGTTGACGCGGCAAGCAGCGCCAGCAGCAGCACCAGCGCGGCCAGCGGCGCCTTCCAGTGTTGTCGCGCCACCTCTGGAAAGCTGGTCCTGGCCTGTGCCTGCGCGGCTGCCGCGGTGGTCCATTGCAGCAGGTTGCGCCGGCTGATGGTCATGCGGTAAAGCGAACGCGCCACCGCGTCCATGGCCATCAGTGAGAGGTGCAGCAATTGCGCCAGGTGCCACAACCCGCCCCACCAGACGCGCGCCATTTCGGTGCCAGCCTGGCGGTAGAAATGAAGTTTCGCGATGTCGTCGCGGCTAGGCGAAAAACCGGCCACGGCGCCCATCAACGGCCCGGCGGAAAACGCCGCCACCACCAGCACCAGCGCGGCCCATGGCGACAACACCGAGCCGCTCAGCGCCAGCAGCAGCAAGCCCAGCGACATCGGCGCCACCAGCGAGCGGCGCAGATTGTCGAACATCTTCCAGCGGTTGATGGTGCGCAGGTGATAACGCGCCGGATTGAGCAGGAACGGCAACAACTGCCAGTCGCCTCGGGTCCAGCGATGCACCCGCGACGCCGCGACATCGGCATGAAACGGCGCGTCCTCGATCACCGTGATGTCGGTCACCGCGGCGCAGCGCGCGATCGAGCCCTCGAGCAGGTCATGGCTCAGCACCTGGCCCGCCGGCAGCCGGCGCGACAACACGGCATGTATGGCCTGCACGTTGAGCAGGCCCTTGCCGGTGAAGGTGCCTTCCCCGAACAGGTCCTGGTACACCTCCGAGGTAGCGGCGCTGTACGGATCGATGCCGCACTGCCCGGCAAACAGCCAGTGGTAGAGCGTGAAGTCCTTGGGCGCGGGCAGCGGCGTTACGACGCGGGGCTGCAAGATGCCGTAGCCGGCCACCACGGTGCGTCCACCGGGGCCCAATCGCGGCTGGTTATGCGGGTGCGCGGCCACGCCCACCAGCTCGCGCAGCCGCCCAGGTGGCAACTGGGTGTCACTGTCGAGCGTTACGATGTATTTCGTTCCCTCGGCAATCCGTGACACATCGCCCAGGTCCACAAACGCCGCCGACGATTTTTCGGCCACCGCATCCACCAGCAGTTCCAGCTTGCCACGTTTACGTTCCCATCCGATCCAGCGCTGCTCGGTCTGGCTGAAAACGCGCTCCCGGTGCAGCAGGATAAAACGCGGCGCGGCGCCAGCCTGCTCGCCAGCCAGGGGATAACGCGTATTGAGCGCGCCAATCTGCTCGCTTGCGGCAAGCAACAAAGCGGCGTCGGATGCGAGCTGCGCGTTATCGGCATCAGCCCAGTCGGTCAACAGCGCGAACTGCGCATGTTGTTCCGGGTTCGCAAGATAGTGCAGTTGCAGGCGATGCGCCAGTTCGTGCGCCGAGGTGGCGCTGGTCAACATGGCCGGAATCACCACCAACACCCGGTGCTCTGGCGGGATTCCATGCACCAGGCCAAACCGGGGCAGGTGTTTGGGCCGCGCCGACTCGCTGATCAGCCGGTTGATCACCGCCACCACCGCCTCGGACGCCGGAAACAGCATCAGCAATGCCACCAGCAGCGTCAGCCCGACTGGGCCGCCCGGATCGACGTGGTAACGCAGCAGCATCCACGCCACCAGGCCCAGGCTGCCCAGCAACAAGGCACCCAAGTACACCGGCAGGGCCAGGCGGCGGGCGACGGCACGCCACGGGAAATTCGCGCGTTCGCGTAGTCCCAGCGCGCGCACCAGCGCGGGGCGGCCCGGCCCACGCAGCCATTGGCTGGCGACCGCCGTCGTGCCATCGGTTGCGCGCATCAGCTCCAGCAGTGTTTGCGCCACCGATACCTCGCTCATGCCGCTGCGCTTGGCCAACAATTCAATGCCGTGCAGCGTCTGGTCGCGCGTGCCGATGTCTTCGGCTTCGAACATCGGCGAGCTGACCATCACCCGCATCAGCGTGCTGGTGCGGGCGACAATGTCGGGCCAATCCGCGTCGCCAATGGCGCGCAACGACGTGACCGCATTACTCACGCTCAGGTTGTCAGCCGCCTGGTCCGCCGGTTGCTGCGTCTGCACCGCAGCCAGGTCGGGCAAGGCCTTGCGCAACCATTCGTGGTAACTGGCCTTGGCCGCCACGCGCGTGGTGCTTCGGCGATCCGGCAGGCGCTGCGCCATTTGCGCCAGAAACACCCGTCCGACGCCGCGCCGGTTTAGCAGGGCGAGCAACTGGTCCAGGGCTTGCAGGCTGGTGGTTGCGATGCGGTCGCAAACCAGGTTGGCAACCTCGCGCGCCGCCTTGTTGGTAGCCACGCGCTCGGCCAGACGGCGCAGGTTTTCGATCAACACGACGCGCAAAGTGGTCGGCAGCGCCCACATTTCGCTCAGATTGAGCTCACGCGTTTCCTGGTAGGCGCACAGATACTGCTTCAACAGGTCTTCGTCAAATGCCCCGTCGGTGTGCGCCACGAAGGCCCACGCCACGCCATATACACGTGGCAGGCCGGCCAGCGGCTCGTCCTTCAGCACCGGCAGGGTACGAAAGTAGCTGCGCGGCAGGCCCTCGTGAATTTCCTTTAGCTGCGCTTCGATCAGGTGAAAGTTGTCGAGCAGCCATTCGGCCGCCGGGCTGATGTCGTAGCCGGTGCTGGCTTGCACGCCAATGTAGTGGTGCGCCTCGCGCAACGCGCGGATATTGCTGCGCAGGCGCGGGGAAAACGTCGCCGCGTGGCTGCTCGCCCCGTCCGCCCGGTGCGTTTCACCCAGGCTGCGGCCATGTTGCGCGAAACGTTGCGGCCCGAATATCTCGGAGCGTATCGGCGGCGGCACCGGGCCGCGCCCAGCGTCGAGGATGCCGCGCAAGGCTGGTGCCGCATCCGGCACCAGCTGCAGCAACTCGGCTTGCGCCATGAACTCAAGCCTGGTTCACTGTGTGCAGCCCCGCTTCAATGGTTCTACAGCAAGCTACCAGCGCCAATCAACAACGCAGCCACTACCAGCGTGGTCACCAAACGAGGCGCAACGAAGCCATGCATCGTCTCGGCGACGCAATGCAGCGCGAACAGGCGCCCGCGCGACCCCTGGCACTGGTCCAGATGTTCACCCAATGCCGACAGTTCCATCGGTGAAGTGTCGGCGCTGTCTCCAAACGAAGCGGTGCTCCAGGACCGATTGGCAACGTTATTGATATTCATGAAGGGCTCCGGCCGCACGGCGCATCCACCGCACGGGAATGTAAAGAGGTAGGTTTATCCATTGCACGCCGCGTCGGTTCGGTACAGAGAACACGGCGCGCTGACTGGATGCTAGGGCGGCCAGCGGTTGCTGTCTGTCGGACGAGGCGCCGCTTTAAGTAGGAGTTTTGCTAACGCACTCGCATGGTGCGCCGCGCCTGTGTCGGACATGCTTGGGTCGAATTGTTTCCAATGTTCGGTAACGCACAGATACGTATACGCGCCATGGCTATCCTGTAGCAGGAGGATAACTATGAAGAGCCCCATGATGCCACTGGCGACCGAGCGGCCCCTAAGGTCGTTTTCCGCCTTGGCTGCCGAGCGCGCCAGGCGCGCGGGGGAGCGTGGCGTTGCCGTTCCCGAAGCAGCTTATTCCACTTATGAACGGGTACTCGCCGCCGAGAGCGACGGCCATCGGGGCAATGCGCCACTGCCGCTTGCAGTTCCGGTGTTGCGCGCGGCTGAAAAGGCCAGCATCCTGATCGTGGGGGAGGGGCCGGGAGAACGTGCACACGTCAGCCGCCTTCCATGGGACGACCGCAGTGGGCAGCGTCTACGGGCGTGGATGGGCGTCGACAAGGCGTTTTTCTATGACCAATCGCAGGTCGCCATCGTGCCCACTGACTATTTTTACATTGGCCGGGGCGTTGACGATGAATTTCCCGAGCGCCGCGCCGGCGCGGTGCTGCGGCTCGACCAGTTATTCGACCGGTTGCCGCGGCTTGAATTGACGTTGCTGGTGGGTGAGATTGCGCAGCGCCAGTTTCTGGGCAATCGCCGCCAGTCGTCACTGGCGCAAACAGTGCGGGCGTGGCGCGAATACGCGCCGCATTTCATTGCCCTGCCGCACCCGACGCCGCGTAACCAGAGCTGGTTCAAGGCCCATCCGTGGTTTGACCGGCTGTTGGTGCCGATGCTGCGGGACCGAATCGCCGCCTTGTCCACGCCTGCATCGGGGCGCGCTACGGCGGTGTCACCCGGAAATGCCCGGCTCTTTCGACCAGATGCACCATCTGGGCCGCCGCATGCAACGTCAGCGGATGGTCGGTGAAACCCGGCCTGGGGGAGATATAGGCGGCCATGTCACGCGCCAGCTCCAGTTGCTGCCGTGCGCCTTTAGCGAGCAAGACAATCACCAGGTTTTCCAGCGCCACCACACGCACGCGCAACTGCACCAGTTCGGCATTCTTCAACGCCGGAATGTCAGTGGGCACTTCGACTGTCGATACGCCCGGTAGCGGCGGCAGGTCCGGCGCTGCCGCCAACTGACCATTTTCAGGCGTGAAAATACCCATGTTTTTCCTTTGGGTTGGCGGGTGGCGGCCCAGGACCGGACTTGCGCAACAAGCGGCTTTGCGCTTAAATTCAGACTAGTACCGACAGGCTGGCGCGTCTGTGCGCTAACGCACGCAGCCGCAAACCTGATCGCGCTGTCGGCCCGCAAGCGCAGTCTGGCGGGCCGATTATGTTCGCTACCGAACTTAAGAAACGGTTGTGACTGCTTACAATCGGGTTCTGGGCAAGACCACCACCACCGGTCATGTTCTAAGCCCCGACCCGCGCAGGACTTTAGTCATGGCCATCTCTGCCAACCCAAAAATGAACCACCTGCTGGCTGCGTTGCCCGACGCGGAATGGCAACGCTGGCTGCCAAATCTCGAAGCCGTCGAGATGCCGCTGGGTGAAGTGTTGTACGAGCCTGGCGCCACGCTGGAGCATGTGTATTTTCCGAGCACCGCCATCGTCTCGCTGCTGTATGTGATGGAAAACGGCGCCTCAGCCGAGATTGCCGTGGTCGGCAACGAGGGTATCGTCGGTATCTCGCTGTTCATGGGCGGCGAGTCCACACCCAGCCGTGCCGTGGTGCAAAGCGCCGGCCAGGGCTTTCGATTGCCGGCGCAAATGGTCAAGGAAGAGTTCAACCGGGCCGGACCGGTGATGCATGTGTTATTGCGCTACACCCAGGCGCTGATCACGCAAATGTCGCAAACCGCGGTGTGTAACCGGCACCACTCGCTGGACCAGCAACTGTGCCGCTGGCTGCTGCTTAGCCTGGACCGGCTGCAGGGCAGCGAACTGGTAATGACGCAGGAACTGATCGCCAACATGCTGGGCGTGCGCCGCGAAGGCGTCACCGAAGGCGCGCTCAAGCTGCAGCAGTCCGGGCTGATCCGTTACGCGCGTGGCCGCATCTCGGTGCTGGACCGCCCGGGGCTCGAGAAACGCACCTGCGAGTGTTACGCGGTGGTCAAGAAAGAGTACGACCGGCTGCTGCCCGAAAGACTGGCGGCCTGACGCTTCACAACGCGACGGCCTGCGCGGTCACGCTTGATTCACTGACAGCGGTCACTGCCTGTCTGCGCTGTAGGACCGGGCCGACAAGCGGAACCGGTCGCCGCCGATAGCCCAAAGCAGCGCCGGGCGGGATCATGGACCATCCATGAATCCAACGAGCGCCGCATGAACACTTCCCCTCGCCATACCTCCGACCCGCGTGAGAACCAACTGCTCGCCGTGTTGCCGGCGGTCGAATGGGAACGCTGGCAGCCGCACCTCGAGTTGGTGGAACTGGCGCTGGGCCAGGTGTTATGCGATTCAGGCCGCACGCCGGCGTATGTGTATTTCCCGACCACGGCCATCGTGTCGCTGATGTACATGACGGAAGACGGCGCGTCTTCGGAGGTGGCGGTGGTCGGCAACGATGGTGTGGTCGGCATTTCGCTGTTCATGGGCGGCAACGCCACACCGAGTCAGACGGTGGTGCAAAGCGCGGGCCAGGCTTATCGCTTGCGCGCCAACATGGTGAAAAGTGAGGTCGACCGTGCCGGACCGGTGCTGACGATGTTGCTGCGCTACACCCAGGCGCTGATCGGGCAGGTGGCGCAGACCGCATTGTGCAATCGCTACCACTCGATCGACCAGCAAATGTGCCGCCGCCTGCTGCTGGGGTTGGACCGTTTGCCGTCCGACGAACTGCTGATGACGCAGGAATTGCTGGCCAGCCTGCTGGGCGTGCGCCGCGAAGGCGTTACGGCCGCGGCACTCAAGCTGCAACAGGCCGGAGTGATCCGCTACAGCCGCGGCCACATTGACGTGCTCGACCGCCAGCGGCTGGAAAAACGCACTTGCGAGTGTTACGCCATGGCCAGCAAGGAATACCGCCGGCTGCTGCCGATGCCGCTCGCCGCCTGACGCCGTCAATTTCTGCTTGCGGCGGTTTATTTCACCGCTATGTGCGCTATAGCACGGTCGATCGGCCGTTGCCGGCATACGCTTGACCGACCGAGGCAGACGGTATTGCATTCGCTAGCAGGGTGATCTTCAGCGCGCCCGTTTCCCCTTAAGGGGCCAGCAACATACCGGGGAGCCACCATGGCCGCCGTCGAAAATCATTTGATCGAGTTGCTTCCGCGCAAGGATCGTGCGCGCCTGCTGGCCATCTGCGAGCCGGTCGAGCTGGTCCTGGCTGAAGTGTTGTACGAACCCGGCAAGCCCACCCGCCATGTCTACTTTCCCACTGAGGGCTTCATTTCGCTGGTGATGTCGATCGACGGCAATCCGGGCCTGGAAATCGGCATGGTAGGCCGTGAAGGCATGGCCGGCGCGCAACTGGCCCTGGGCGTGGTGGCGGCACCATTACATGCGCTGGTGCAAGGCGAGGGCACGGCGTGGCGCATTGGCGCGGCCGCCTTCCGGCGCGAATTGGCACTCAGCCCGGCGTTGCAACGCGGCCTGCATCGCTACCTGTATGTGTTGATGTGCCAGATGGCCGAGGCGGCCGGTTGCCTGCGTTACCACCTGATTGGTCCACGCCTGGCGCGCTGGCTGCTGATGAGCCAGGACCGCGCCCACCGCGCCGAGTTCCGGGTGACGCAGGAGTTCTTGGCCTACATGCTCGGTGTGCGCCGCGTCGGCGTCACCAAGGCGGCGGGCGAATTGCAGCGCACCGGCCTGATCGAATACCGCCGCGGCGTACTCACGGTGCTGGACCGCAAGGGGCTGGAAGCGGCGGCGTGTAGCTGCTACGCGGTCGACCGGCGGACTTACGACCAACTGCTGGCTTGATGCGGCGCCGGCGACGCTAGACCAGCGGACGCTGCGGCGGGCGGCCGTCACCGTACAGGTCGGCCAAACGCGCGAGCGTCTTCACGTCACGCAAAAACAGCCGCCCTTCGTCAATCCGGTGCAGTCCGCGGCGCTGCAGCCGGCGCAGGGTCTTGTTGGTATGCACCAGCGACAGGCCCAAGCCGTCGGCCATGTGTTGCTGCGTCAGCGGGAACGGCACGCCGGTGGCACCGCCATCGGCCTGCAGCGCCGCGGCGCGCTTGAACAGCAGGATCAGCAGCGAAGCGATGCGCTCTTCGGCGCTGCGCCGCCCGACCGACAGCAGCGTGTCGTCGACCAGCGACTCTTCATGCGCCGTCAGCCAGGTGATGTTGAAACCCATCGAAGGCTGCTGGCGATGCAGCTCCCATAAGGCGTCGCGCTGGAAGACGCAGAAGACCGAGTCGGTCAGCGTCGTCACACCGTGGGCGCTCGCGTCGCCCATATTTTGCTGTACGCCGATGAAGTCGCCGGCCAGCAGAAAATTCAGGATTTGGCGCCGCCCGTCGCGCAAGGTCTTGTATCGAAAGGCCCAGCCATCCAGCAGCGTGTAAAGCGGGGCGTCGGTTTGCCCTTGGTGGATCAGCGTCTCGCCGCCGCGCACCCGCACCTCACGCCGTTTCAACGACTGCACCAGATCGAGTTCCGCGGCGCTGTGCGGCATGAACAGCGGCAGCGTTCTCAGAGGGCATTCGCGGCACGACACTTCGGACATGGCTTCTCCTGTTCAGACATTTGGTACCCCATTGCACCAATACGCGCACAGAATGGTATCGCCGTGGTTTGCGTTTGCCCTGACCCGCAATGCATCGATTTCATTGTGTGCCCGTACTTATGATATGGGGTACTTGGCCGGTCGAGCCATGTCTGTGTGGGGTGGCGCACAGTCAGCCAGCGCCGTGGCGGCGAAGATGAGGTCCTGTATTCAAGGAGTCCCGCATGGAAAAGTCCGATCCTCCAAAATCATTTGGAGTCTTCAAGCCGGTAGGCCACACGGTAATCGCGTTTGCTTCCGATGCGGCTATGCAGACGGCGGTGAGCGCCCTGCTCGAGCAGGGCTTCAGCGCCTCGGACCTGGTGCGCTACACGCCGCGGGAGATGGAGGCCCAGGCTGACGCCGATATGCTGAGCGCAAGCCCGCTGGCTTCAGTCGGCCAGGAACTCAACCTCGTGCGCTCGCAGCGCGAACTGGCGCAAAACGGGTGCAGCTTTCTGGTCGTACATGCCCCTGAGGACGAGCAGGCCGAACGGGTTGCCGCCGTGGTGCGCAGCATGAAGGCTACGGCAGCCCAACGTTACGGCCGGTTCATCATCGAGGATTTGACTGAGCAGCCTTGGGGCGAAACACAGGTTTTCGAGTCGCCGGACCGCGGTCTTGACATTGACGTTGCGGCGCAAACACCGCACTGACCGTTTCCTGGTAGTTGCGGCGCATGGCGATTGCGCCCGGCCTGATTCGAATCGAACCGCGGCCCGGCCGCCGCGCGGGTCGATTGTCACGTCTCCAAGGCTGTCGTCCTGGGGGTTGAGGTAAAACATGGCAAGACGTAAACCAACCAGTCTTTGGAACCGGTCCATCCAGCGCACGCTGAAAGCCATGACGCGCACGGTGGTGCGCGCCGGTTCCAAGGCGGTGGCGCGAACGCTCCGGGTCGCGCCCAGCCCACGCAAACGCAGCCGGGCAAAACCCGCGCCGGCGCCGGCGGCCGGCTGGAGTTCGGGCGTGGTCATCGGCGCGGCGGGCGCGCGCCGCTACCGGCTCTACAAGCCGCCGGGCGTGCGGCGCAGCGAGCTTTTGCCACTGCTGGTGATGCTGCACGGTTGCGCCCAGGATGCGCAAGGGCTAGCGACATGTTGCCGAATGAACCGGATTGCCGCGCGCGAGCGTTTTATCGTGCTCTACCCCGAGCAGGACCGGCTTTCGAATGCGCAACGTTGCTGGAACTGGTACGACACACGCTCCGGCCGCGCCCAGGCCGAGGCCGGCGCCATCGACGCGGCGATCGACCAGGTATGCCGCCTGCAACCGGTGGACCCGCAACGTGTCGCGCTGGCCGGCCTGTCGGCGGGCGCCAGCATGGCCGCGCTGCTTGCGTCACGCCGGCCGGAGCGCTTTCGGGCGATTGCGATGCATTCGGGCATTGGGCCGGGGGTCGCACATTCTCAAACCACGGCGCTGGGCGCGATGCGCGGGCGACGAACGCCGGCCGAGCCGCCAGCGCTGCTGGCTGAAGGGACGCAGTTGCCCGCGCTGCTGGTGATCCACGGCAGCGCCGACCGTATCGTCGCGCCGGTCAACGGCGCCGACGCGGCGCGGCGCTGGGCCGCGCGGGAGGGCGCGACACCCGGTGCGCCACGTAATGTGCAACGCGGCGCGCGGTACCCGGCGACGATCACCGACTATCGCACCCGTTCCAGGCTGGTCGCGACCCTGTGCGAGATCAAGGGGCTTGGCCATGCCTGGAGCGGCGGCGCTCCCGGCCAGGCCTACAGCGACCCGAAAGGCCCCGACGCGTCACGCATGATGTGGGCCTTCATCGCCAAACAATTCGCCACTGGCGCGCACCAGCGCGCGCTGGAACGGGCATGAGCCTGCATCGGCGGACCGTCAGGCCGGCGATGCGGTGTCGCCGTCGTCGGCCGACCCATGGATGTGCCAGACCGCGATGAACATCGCCGCGATCGCCGGCCCCAGGAC
>JANNGR010000307.1:0-18742 GCA_031403955.1 Betaproteobacteria bacterium | reverse complement strand
GCCCGGCCATGGTGATTGGCGCCATGACGCGCTCGGCCTGGCTGGCGTAATAACGCAGGAAGTCCACCGCCTCGCGCACCTCGCTTAACGCATCGCCCCAGGTCTTGAAGGCCTCCTTTACCAGCAGCGCACAAAAGCGCGCTGTCTGGATTTCCAGCGCGTCGGCGACCCGGCGCAACATGGCGGCGCGTTCCGAAACGCCGGTCTTGCTCCATTTTTTGTAGCTCTCGGCGCTTTTTGCCAGGGCGCCAATGGCCAGCTTGGCATCAAACACTGGTACCTGGGGCACGGCCACGGTCTGCCAGGCGGCCAGCAAGGGCTCGCGCATGGATGCCACGGTCAAGTCCAGACCGGCGCTGTTGTTGCGCGTCGCTCCATACAGATCAACCGGCAAAGGCAAGGACGGGTGCGGCTCCAGCCGCAATGGCGAGATCAGCAACTCTTCCATGCCCACCGACTCGTCGGCGAGTTGGTGCACAAAGGACGAGTTGGCGCCGTTCTCCAGCAGGCGGCGCACCAGATAGGCCAGCAGGTCCTTGTGCGCGCCGACCGGGGCATACACGCGGCAGGCAATCAGCGGGTTCTTCAACACTTCACGGTACACGCCCTCGCCCATGCCATGCAGGCGCTGCAACTCGAACGGCGCGCCGGACTTGGCGCCCATCTGCAGGATGGCCGCTATGGTGGCCGCGTTGTGGGTGGCGAACTGGGGATAAATCGCGTCCGGCGCGTCCAGCAAAGCGCGCGCGCAGGCCAGGTAGGACACATCGGTGTGGTGTTTGTGCGTGAACACCGGGTAGGCGCTCAGACCCATCTCCTGCGCGCGTTTGACCTCGGCGTCCCAATAGGCGCCTTTGACCAGGCGGCACATCAGACGGACCTGGTATTTGCGCCCGAGCGTGGTGATGTGTTCGACCAGCTCCAGCGCGCGCGTCTGGTAGGCCTGCATGGCCAGGCCAAAACCGGTCCAGCGCGGAAAATGTCGCGCCACGCTGGCTGTCAGGGCCTCAAATACCTGCAGCGACAACTCGAGCCGGTCCACCTCTTCGGCGTCGATGGTCAGGTTGATATTGGCGCGCGCGGCTTGTTCGCACAGCCCCCATACGCGCGGCACCAGCTCGGCCATCACACGCTGCAACTGCGCGTCTTCGTAACGCGGGTGCAAGGCGCTCAGCTTGATGGAAATGCCATCGTTGTTCTCACAAGCACCCGTGGAATCAGCTCCACTAGCTATGGATTGAATGGCATGCTGGTAACTGGCCAGATATTTGAGCGCATCCGCGGCGGTGCGCGCGCCCTCACCCAGCATGTCGTAGCTGTAACGCAAGTTCCCGATCTTGCGCTTGGCCGAAGTGGCCTCGTCCATGGCCTCACGAATCGTCTGGCCCAGGACAAACTGGCGCCCCAGCAGTTGCACCGCGCGCAGTGTCGCGGCCACCACCGAGCGCGCGCCCAATTTCACCAGCAGGCCACTGGGCGCCTCGTTATCGGGCAAGAACTTCTTGCTCATCGCAATCGCGGTGCTGGAAAGCCGTGCAAGTGTCTTGTCGCCTGCGGCGTCAAAGTCGGCCCGGCCCAGTTGGTCAGCGGTAAGCGCGATCGCCGTCTCGGCATCGGGAACACGCAACAGTGCCTCGGCCAGGCGCATCAGGGCCAGCCCCTCGGCGCTGGAGATGGGGTATTCCTTCAGCAAGCTCTCCATGGCCCAAAACGGCGGCGGGTTCTGGCGCACCGCATGCACCCAGGGCGTGGCGGCCCTGGCAGCGGCGGACCAGTCCAGCGCGCTGGCCAGGAAGCCCAGACGTTGAGAGACGATTTCGGCCTCGGGGCGATAGGGTATAGGCAAACGCATGTCGGGCTCCTTGGGATTGGGAGAAAACGCCATCATCGATCAAGCGGTGTTGAATGCCGCATTGAAGTTCAAATTGTCCATAGTCCAATGGCACAAACGCCACCCAACCTGACTCGATGTACAGTCGCTTGAGCCTGGAAGATGATCGTCCGCCCGCCGAAAGATCCGATGAGCAACAAACCCGCCCGAACACTGACTTTCAAATGCAGGCAATGCAGCAAACCGGTTACGGTTTTTCTGCAAAAGGTATCTGCCTGCTCGCATATTCAGCCCTATCTGGGCGTTTGTGCGTGTGGCGAACCTTACCGGCACGCTACCGGGCAACAGGATGCCGTCAATTCCTTTGTGTTGTCCCTGGACGGTAGCTGGCGCCACCACCACTGACCGATTCGCCCCAGCGCCTGCAGCAGCCGCCCAAGTCCGGGCCACCACGCCGCACGCCGGCCGTGTGGCCTAATCGCAGGTTAATCAAAACCTTCCGGAGAGTAAACCATGGCCAAAATCATTCGCACCGAAAGCGATCGCGGCGCCCCCAAGCCAGTACCGATGCCGGGTTATACGATGCCGGTGGTCAAGGGGCAAAAACGTAGCCTGGAGCGCGGCACCGCGACGCGCAGCAAGAAAAATCCAGGCAAACGCGCCAAGAAGGGCGGCTGACCGGCGCGGCCTGTCAACGCCGCGCCGCGACGGTGCGCATCAAGGTGCTCTTGCCGAACAGGCTTTCGATCAGATCCACGGCCAGTTCGGCGGTCTGGTTGCGCACATCAAGCGCCGGGTTGAGTTCAACCACGTCGAGTGACGCCAGGCGCCCGGTGTCGGCGATCATCTCCATGCAGAGCTGGGCTTCGCGGTAGGTTGGCCCGCCGCGCACCGTGGTGCCAACGCCCGGAGCAATGTCGGGGTCCAGAAAATCCACGTCCAGGCTGACGTGTAAATGGGTGTTGGGGTCCACCAGCGCGAGCGCAAGTTCCATCGTGTGGCGCATGCCCATCTCGTCGATGTAACGCATGTCGAAGACCTCGATGCCGATGTCATGCACCAGCCGTTTTTCCCCAGCATCTACGCTGCGGATGCCAATCTGGCGAATATCTTTGGGAGAAAGCGCCGGCACGTGGCCGCCGATCTCGACCAATTCCTGCGGTCCATGGCCACACAGACAGGCCACTGGCATGCCGTGGATGTTGCCGCTGGGTGTGAGTGTCGCGGTGTTGAAGTCGGCATGCGCGTCAAACCACAACACACGCAGCTTCTTGCCCCGTTCGCGGCAGTGGCGCGCCACCGCGCTGATTGACCCTATGCCCAGGCAATGGTCGCCGCCGAGCACGATCGGCAACCGGTCAGCGCTGAGTTCGGCGACCATGGCGTCATGCAGCAACCGGTTCCACTGCACTACCTCGGGCAGATGCCGAAAGCCGTTGACTGCCTCCCGCCAGGGGTTGGCCGGTCCGGCCAGATTGCCGCAGTCTTTTACATCGATGCCAAACTGCTTCAGCGCACTGGCAATACCGGCCACACGCATCGCCTCCGGGCCCATGCGTGCTCCCAGCGTGCCGGCGCCGATGTCGGTGGGAACACCAATCAGGCTGACGCCCGCGGCGGCTCGCTTTGGCGGCGCGGCAACAAGCATCAAGCCAACGCCATTTCCGCCGCGCCGGTGGTCGCCACGGCAGCGCTGGGGTTGTCGGCGACTAGCCGCGGCTGCGGGCGGATCAAGCCAAACAGATCTTTTGGATTCGCCAATGCCGGTATCAGCGGCAGATCCTGGCCGATGCCCATGCGCCTGGCGCAGTCGCGCATGAAGCGCAACGCGGAATAGTCTTCCAGCGCGAAACCGACCGAATCGAACACCGTGACCTGTTGCGCCGCGGTGCGTCCAGGCAACAGACCTTGCAGTACTTGCCAAATTTCAGTCACGGCGAAGTCCGCCTCCATGCGTTGCAGATCACCTTCAACCCGCGTCTGCGGCTCGTATTCGACAAACACCCGGGCACCGCGCAATACGTCGGGGTGCAACTCGGTCTTGCCGGGGCAGTCGCCGCCGACGCCGTTGATGTGCATGCCGGCCTCGATCATCTCGGGCGTGATGATGGTGGCGTTGGTTTTGTCGGCAGTCACGGTTGTCACTATATCGGCTCCACGCACCGCTTCGGCAATGCTGGCGCAAGACAGCAGGCGCAAAGTAGTGTGTTTCAGGTTGGCCATCAGTTTGGCGGTGGCTTGCGGGTCGCTGTCATACAGGCGAATCTCCTGTATCCCCAGCAGATGGTGAAACGCCAGCGCCTGGAATTCACTTTGTGCGCCATTGCCGATCAGGGCCATACGTGTGCTGTCCGCGCGGGCCAACGCGCGGGCCGCCACGGCGGACATGGCCGCCGTGCGAATCGCCGTCGTCAGTGTCAACTCGCTCAGCAGTTCCGGTACGCCGGTGTCGACGCTGGCCAACACACCAAACGCCATCACGGTGGGCAAACCCAGCCGGGTGTTGGCGGGGTGGCCGTTGACGTATTTGAAGGCGTAGGTGTGGGCGTCGGCGATCGGCATTAGTTCGATCACGCCGTGTTCGGAATGGCTGGCAACACGCGCGTTCTTGTCAAAGTCCTGCCAGCGCAGGTAGTCGGCGTGAATGTAATCCGCCATACCGCGCAGGCATTCGGCCAGGCCTTGGCGGCTGACGATGGTGGCGACGTCCTGCACGCTCAGGAAGCGGGTCTGGATCGAAGAAGGATGTTTCATGCTGAGTGCCTTTGGAGGAGTGCTCGCAGTGTCGGCTCCCGCTGCGGCAATGTAAATCGTCAGAAATGCAAGCTATTAGGCAAAAACTTGCCATTTCACCAACAAGCAATTACATAATGACAACATGGATGCCACCGACCGCGCTTTGATTTCGCTCTTGCGTAAAGACGCACGCACCAATGTTGCCATCCTGGCCCGCAAGCTGGGGGTCTCGCGCGGCACCGTCAGCAACCGCATCACCAAGCTGGAGGACGCCGGCGTCATCGTCGGATATACCGTGCGCCTGCGTCCCGACGCGCAACCCAACGAGATCAAAGCCTGGATGTCGGTGGCGGTGGGGGGCAATGAAACCCGCTCCGTGATTGCGAGCTTGCTGGGCGAGCCAGGGGTGGCGACATTACACGACACCAATGGCCGCTGGGATCTGTTGGCGGAGTTGCGGGCGGCCAATCTGGCGGAATTGTCCCAAGTGCTGGAACGTATCCGGCTGGTGCGCGGCATCAGCAGCACCGAGACCAGCATTCATCTGGAGACCTACCGCTTGTCGTAGCGAGGGACCCGGTCTCCAAAAATGGCGCTGCCCACACGCACCATGGTGCTGCCGGCGAGTATGGCCGCCTCGAGGTCCGCACTCATGCCCATCGACAGAGTGTCGAGTTCAATTCCGGCTGCGTTGAGCCGATCAAACAGGTTCTTGGCGCGCGTATGTAATGCCACGGACGTCTCGAAATCGGCTGCCGGTTCGGGAATACTCATCAATCCACGTAACTGCAGTCGTGGCAGTTGCGCGACCGCGCGCGCCAGAACTTCGATTGCATCGGGAGTCACACCGGCCTTGTTGGGCCCGCCATCTATATTGACCTGAATACACACTTGCAACGGCGCCAGCAGGCGCGGCCGTTGCTCGCTCAGGCGTTGCGCCGTGTGCAGCCGATCCACCGACTGCACCCAGTTGAAGTGTTCGGCTACCAGCCGCGTCTTGTTGCTTTGCACCGGGCCAATGCAATGCCACTGGGCTGCTTGCCAATGCAACGCCCGGATTTTTCGCACCGCCTCCTGAATGTAGTTCTCGCCAAACATGACCTGACCGGCGGCGATCGCGTCCTCGATCGCCGGGACTTGGTGGGTTTTGGACACGGCCAGCAGATTGACCTCGTGGGGTTGACGGCCGGCCGCGATACAGGCGGCGCGCACACGGGCATGAACGGCTAGCAGATTGTTCGCAATCATGGTCATAATTGGTCCAAGCCTAACAAACCATTGAGGAATCCGTGGATATCACCCAATTGCTCGCTTTCAGCGTCAAGAACAAGGCTTCCGATTTGCATCTGTCGGCCGACTTGCCGCCGATGATCCGCGTACACGGAGACGTGCGCCGAATCAATGTCGAGCCACTGGACCACAAGGCCGTGCACGCCATGGTGTATGACATCATGAACGACACGCAGCGCAAGAACTACGAAGAATTTCTTGAAATCGACTTCTCGTTCGAAATCGAGGGGCTGGCACGTTTTCGGGTCAACGCGTTCAACCATAACCGCGGCGCTGGCGCTGTATTCCGGACTATTCCGTCCAAGATCCTGTCGCTGGAGCAACTCAACGCGCCAAAGATTTTTGCCGACCTGGCGCTCAAACCACGCGGCATGGTTCTGGTGACGGGTCCCACCGGCTCGGGCAAGTCCACCACCCTGGCGGCGATGGTCAATTTCCTAAACGAAACCGAATTTGGCCACATCCTGACCGTGGAAGACCCAATCGAGTTCGTGCATGAGTCCAAGAAGTGTCTTGTCAACCAGCGCGAGGTC
Source organism: Betaproteobacteria bacterium (assembly GCA_031403955.1). Classification (GTDB taxonomy): domain Bacteria; phylum Pseudomonadota; class Gammaproteobacteria; order Burkholderiales; family Burkholderiaceae_C; genus CAISIP01. The sequence goes on along the minus strand of JANNGR010000307.1, from coordinate 12,352 downwards.
GGCCCGCATACGCTGAGTTTCGCCGCCGCGCTGCGCTCGGCGTTGCGGGAAGACCCGGACTGCATACTGGTGGGTGAAATGCGCGACCTCGAAACCATCCGGCTGGCAATGACGGCAGCCGAAACCGGCCACCTGGTTTTTGGCACGCTGCATACTTCAAGCGCCGCCAAAACCATCGACCGGATCATTGACGTATTTCCCGCCGACGAAAAGGAGATGGTGCGCGCCATGTTGTCTGAGTCGTTGCAGGCGGTGATATCGCAAACGCTTTGCAAGACCAAGGACGGACAGGGGCGGGTAGCGGCGCATGAAATCATGCTTGGCACCAGTGCCATTCGCAATCTGATCCGCGAGGCCAAAGTGGCGCAGATGTATTCATCGATTCAGACCGGTAACAACGTCGGCATGCAGACGCTGGATCAAAACCTGACCGACCTGGTAAAGCGCAACGTCATCAGCCCCGCTGAAGCGCGCAGCAAAGCGAAAATTCCAGAAAACTTCCCCGGCTGAGCAGTTGCAGGAACACAGGAGCGCTTGATGAGAGGTATTTTCGACATTCTCAGACCCAAGGCCCGACCGGAGCAGACGGATGACAAGCACGACTCGATCCTGTTCAGCACCGCTTTCGCGGGTCTGGGTGTGGACGCTTCGCTGCTGATTCCGTGGGAAGCGCGGGCGGTTGAAATCGATGCCAAGCGCTTGAATGCCTCGCGCGGAACCAAATTGTTGCAGGGCTTGTGGGCCAAGGACAAGTACATGAGCCACCTGGACGCGGAGGCGATCCAGAGCATGGAGCGTTATTTTGATTTCGCCACGGTTCCTCCCAACCGGGATCTGATCCGCCAGGATGAATACGGCAACTTCATGCTGGTCCTGCTCTCGGGCGCGATCGCGGTGGATCGCGTCCAACCCTGGGGCGAGCGCTTGCGGCTGGCCGAAACCCGTCCGGGGGAGATTCTGGGCGAGATGTCCCTGCTTGACAGTGGAATCCGTTTTTCCGCCTGCACCACCATGAATGAATGCGAGATCGCGGCCCTCAGCGCCGAGGCCATGGACGACATGATGTCTTCCAACCCGCAGCTAGCAGCCAATTTGATCGCGCTGCTGGCGCGCAAGTTGTCACTGCGGCTGCGCGTCGTCAGCGCGCGCTTGAGCGAAAAGAAATCGTAACCCAGGGATTCAGACATCATGGAACGCGACCAGGCCACAAAATTCATAAATGACTTGCTCAGGCTGATGACCAGTCGCAATGGCAGCGACCTGTTTATCACGGGCGACTTTCCGCCGGCCATCAAGGTCGATGGCAAGGTGACCAAGGTTTCGCCGCAACCGCTGAATGCGTCCCACACGCTGGCGCTGGCCCGCTCGGTCATGAACGACAAACAGATCGCGGAGTTCGAACGCACCAAGGAGTGCAATTTCGCAATCTCGCCACCGGGTGTCGGGCGTTTTCGTGTCAACGCATTCATCCAGCAGGGCAAGGTCGGCATGGTGATGCGGATAATTCCGGCGATTCTTCCGACCATCGATGGACTCGGCGTGCCGCAGGTTCTGAAGGAAATTGTCACCTCCAAACGCGGGCTCTGCATTCTGGTCGGCGCCACTGGCTCGGGCAAATCAACGACTCTGGCGGCGATGGTGGATTGGCGCAACGAGAACTCGTTTGGGCACATCATCACGATTGAGGACCCGGTCGAATTCGTTCACATGCACAAGAACTGCGTCGTGACGCAGCGCGAAGTGGGGCTTGACACCGATAGCTGGGAGATTGCGTTGAAGAACTCCTTGCGCCAGGCCCCGGACGTGATTTTGATGGGCGAGATACGCGACCGCGAAACGATGGAACATGCGGTCGCGTTTGCCGAAACCGGCCACCTGTGTCTGGCCACGTTGCACGCCAACAGCGCCAACCAGGCGCTGGACCGGATCATCAACTTCTTTCCCGAAGAGCGCCGCTCGCAATTGTTGATGGACCTGTCGCTGAACCTAAAGGCACTGGTATCCCAGCGGCTTATCGCCAAGCAGGACGGCAAGGGCCGGACCGCGGCGGTGGAGATAATGCTCAACACCCCCTTGATATCGGATCTGATCTTCAAAGGCGACGTGTCCGAGATAAAGGAGATCATGAAGAAAAGCCGCAACCTGGGCATGCAGACGTTTGACCAGGCGTTGTTCGACGCTTATGAAAATAACGTGATTTCGTACGAAGACGCATTACGCAACGCCGATTCGCTCAACGACTTGCGCCTGCAAATCAAGCTCAACAGCCAGCGCGGCCGAACCCAGGACTTGAGCGCCGGCACCGAGAATTTCGCCATCGTTTAACGGCCGGCCGCGCCGGATCGGCGCGTCATGGGGCGCGGCGCCAGGCACCCGCGCCGCATGCCGGCCCCGCCCATGCCAAACATCCATCCGAAAACCTACGCTGCCACAACACCCCGCAAAGTCGCCTTTCTTGGTCTGGGTGTGATGGGTTATCCGATGGCCGGGCACCTGGCCCTGGCTGGGCACCAGGTCACGGTCTACAACCGGACCGGCACCAAATCCGCGGCTTGGTGCGATGAATTTTCCGCTGCCCCGGGCCCTCGGAGCGCTTCGACTCCAAGGCTGGCGGCCGTGGGCGCGGACATCGTATTTTGTTGTGTCGGCAACGATGCGGACCTGCTCAGCGTCACGTTGGGGGTCGATCAGGGCGATGGCGCCCGTGGCGACCAAGGCGCATTCGCCGGTATGCATGCCGGCGCGGTTTTTGTCGACCACACGACCGCCTCAGCCCAGGTAGCACGTACGCTGTTTAGTGAGGCCGGCAAACTGGGTTTGCAATTTGTCGACGCGCCGGTCTCGGGCGGTCAGGCCGGAGCCCAGAACGGGTCACTGACGGTGATGTGTGGCGGCGATCCGCTTGCCTTTGATAGCGTGGCGCCGGTCGTGTTGGCATACGCGCGCGCTGTCACTTTGTTGGGCGACAGCGGCGCCGGCCAACTGGCAAAGATGGTGAACCAGGTCTGTATTGCCGCCCTGGTACAGGGTCTGGGCGAAGCGATCGCCTTCGGCCGGCTGGCCGGCCTTGACATGCTGCAGGTGCTTGACGTGATTGGCAAAGGCGCGGCCCAAAGCTGGCAACTCGACAATCGGGGCAAAACCATGGTCGCAAATCAGTTCGACTTCGGTTTTGCCGTTGATTGGATGCGCAAGGATCTGGGTCTGGTACTGGACGAAGCGCGGCGTAACGGCGCCAGTTTGCCGGTCACGGCGCTGGTTGACCAGTTCTACGCCGAACTGCAACGCATGGGCGGCGGGCGCTGGGACACCTCCAGCCTGATCAAACGGCTGGGTTAAGCCGGATTTTCAGGTTTTCGGTGGCGCTGGCGGTTGGTTCTGGGACGGTGCGGCCTGCGGCAAGGTGCGCTGCAATTCTTGTTCCGAAATAATTTCAAAGATGCGCACCACTTTTTGCACGCCGCCGGTACTGCGGGCAATTTCAGTCGCGCGAGCGGCTTCGCGTTGCGTGACGCGCCCCATCAAGTAAGTTGTGCCGCGCTCGGTCAGCACCTTGAAAGCATTGGCATAAATATCCTTGGCATCAACCATCGCTGCTTTGACCTTGCCGGTGGTCAAGGCATCCGATGAGCGCTGGGTCAAGGTCGAGTTGCCCAGCACGCTCAGTTCATTGACGATGGAACGAACGTTTTCGACCCGCGCGACGATTTGTTCAATCGATTGTTTGTCTTGCTGGTTGGGCACCTCGCCAGTCAGCAGGACCTGGCGGTTGTAGCTGGTCACGTTGACGTGAACCCGGTCGCCCAGGCTCTCGCGGATGCGGCCGGTACTCCGTAGCTCAATACCCTCGTCTTCCAGTTGCGCGCCGGATGTGCGCCGGTCGGTGGCCACCAGCGCGCCCATCGCCACACCGCCCAGGATAATCGGCGCGCAGGCTGTCAAGCTGCCAGTCAGACTTGCAACGCATACCAGCGTCACGCAAAAATTCCCGGCCTTCAGTTTCATCGTGTTGTGTCCTCTTGTTCACCCAACAATTGGGTATCCACGGCATCGCAAATACAGTGCAGCGCAAGGAAATGCACCTCCAGTATGCGCGCCGTGCGCTCGTGCGGAACACAGATGTGCACGTCGGTGTCTCGCAACAGGTGTGCCATCTTTCCGCCGCCTTGCCCGGTCAGTCCGATGACCACCATCTCGCGTTCATGGGCCGCCTGAATCGCATCCAGCACGTTGGCGCAATTTCCGCTGGTCGAGATCGCCAGCAGTATGTCTCCGGAAGAACCCAACGCGCGGACTTGTCTCGAGTAAATCGCATTGAAGGCGTTTTCATTGGCAATCAAAGTCAGAGTCGAGCTGTCCGTCGCCAGCGCGATGGCGGCTAGTTCCGGCCGTTCCCGCTCGAATCGCCCGACGAACCCGGCGGCGAAATGCTGCGCCGCCGCGGCGCAACCCCCGTTGCCACACGCCAGCACCTTGCCACCGCTGGTGACGCAAACCATCACGGCCTGTACCGCTGCGGCAATCGGCTTGGAGAGGACCTGCGCCGCCTGGTATTTCAGATCGGCGCTGTCTATGAAGTGTTGTTCAATGCGCTGCTCAAGCATGGGAACATGATAACCGTCGTGGCTGCAACCGGATCTACCTGTTCGGCTTCCAAGCGGTGTCACGCCGCGTCAAATGCCGCGCGCAGCCATTGAACGTCTTCACCATCCATCACAACCACATCGAACCGGCACGGTGGTGGTTCGCCCAGAGCCATCAGGTAATGCCGAGCGGCGAAAACAATGCGCCGCTGCTTCGCTAAGTCAATGCTTGCGGCGGCGCCCCCGTGCAACACGTTTTGCCGGGTGCGCACCTCCACAAACACCGTAGTTCCGTCGCGCTCGCACATGATCAGATCGATTTCACCGCCGCCGCGCCCGGGCGTCCGATAATTGCGTTCGATCAGACGCAGACCGGCGCGCTGCAAGTGGCGCAACGCCCGGTCCTCCGCCGCGTCGCCAGATTGTTTGGTGCTCGGTTGGCCGGAAGACAACTTGAACTTGGGAAATAGCATTGAACTTACCCTATGCCTCGGCCGTGGCGGCAGCGCATCAAGCGGCATCCAGCCAGCATTATCCGCAACCCGCCTTGTATCTGGTGGCCACACCGATCGGCAACCTGGCCGATATCACGCTGCGTGGCTTGCATGTTCTGCAGCTCGCCGACAGCATCGCCTGCGAGGACACCCGGCACACGCTGGCATTGCTGCGGGTCTACGGAATCGAAAAGGCGGCCACGCATTGGTTGGCGGTGCACCAGCATAACGAGCTGGAGGGCGCTGCACTGGTGGTAGACCGGCTGCGTGCCGGACAACGCGTGGCCTACGCCAGTGATGCTGGCACGCCGGCAGTCAGCGATCCAGGTGCCCGTCTGGTGGCGGCCGTGCGCAGCGCCGGCTTGACCGTTGTGCCAGTTCCCGGGCCCAGCAGCCTGACGGCCGCGCTTAGCGTGGCGGGCATCGAAGCCGGCGGCACCGATGACGCGGGTTTCGTGTTCGCCGGTTTTCTTCCGTCCAAACCCACGCAACGTACCGCTCGTATTGCAATCCTTGCCGCCGAACCGCGCGCGGTTGTGTTGCTGGAGGCGCCGCACCGCATCGAGGCGTTGGCGCTGGCATTGGCGGGCCTGGGGCAACGTCGCCTGACGGTCGCTCGGGAACTGACCAAGCAGTTTGAAGAAATTGCAACCATCAGCGCGACCGGATTTGCGCCTTGGCTGGCAGCCGACAGTAACCGTTGCCGGGGTGAATTTGTTCTGGTGCTGCATCCCGAAATCGTGCCGGCGCAGGCTGGCGACGAACTGCGTGTACTAAAGCTGTTGCTTGACGAGTTGCCATTGAAAACCGCCGTCCGGCTGGCCGCCGACATTAGCGGTACGCCGCGTAATGCCTTGTACCAAGCGGCGCTGGCGTACCAGAAGGGAAAAGCCGACGCGCCGGGTGGCTTGCGGTGACTACCAAACGGACGGTAACCCGCGCGGATGTGCCTGCCCGGCGGCGGCTACAGTGGCGAGCACAGTTTTCACGGCCAACCCGTATTTGCCCATGATCCCTACACCAACCAGCGCCCCCACTTCCGTGTATAGCTCCATGCTCGCTTCCTTGCCGCTGCTTGCGCGTGGCAAGGTGCGCGACAACTACGCGGTGGGCAATGATCGCATCCTGATGGTGGCCAGCGACCGCCTGAGCGCCTTCGACGTGATACTGGGCCAGCCGATTCCGGGCAAAGGTGCCCTGCTAACGCAAATGGCCCTGTTCTGGTTCGGCCAGCTGGGCCATATTTGCCCCAACCACCTGACCGGCGACGCGCCTGAGAGTGTGGTGAGCGCCGAGGAAATACCTCAAGTACGCGGACGCTCCATGCTGGTCAAGCGGCTCCAGCCGCTGCCGATAGAAGCGGTGGTGCGTGGTTACCTGGCAGGCAGCGCCTGGAAGGAATACCAACACAACCAGTCGGTGTGTGGCGTGGCGCTGCCGGCCGGGCTGAAGAATGCATCCCGGTTGTCGCATGCCATTTATACCCCGGCGGCCAAGGCGGCGGCGGGCGCGCATGACGAGAACATCACCTTCGAGCGCACAATCGAAATGGTTGGCGCCGACCTGGCGGTGCAGATGCGCGATACCAGTATTGCGCTGTACCAGGCCGGCGCCGCTATTGCCGCTGCCAAAGGCATCATCATTGCCGACACCAAGTTCGAGTTCGGCCTGGACAGCTCGGGCAACATGGTGCTGATGGATGAGGTGCTGACGCCGGACTCATCAAGGTTCTGGCCGGTCGAGAGTTACCTGGAGGGCAGCAATCCGCCCAGTTACGACAAGCAGTTCGTGCGCGACTGGCTGGAGCAGGTGCGGGTCAATGGCCAGCCCTGGGACAAGAGGCCGCCGGCGCCACTGCTGCCTGCTTCGGTGATCCAGAACTCAGCGGCTAAATACCAGGAAGCGCTGGACCGCTTGACCCAGGCCACGTGACCCAGTCCTGATCACCGGCGCGACCCGTTCGTTGTCTTGGCAGCCCCATGGCGCTTCGCGACCTGACGCAGTTCCACGAAAACCCGGCGGCCGTAGCGTGGTGGTGCAGGGTGTTCGGGCGCGTTTTGGTCTGGCTCACACCGCCGGCGCGCCGGCGCGCCATTCTCGCGGCCGCGGCGCTGCTGGTGGGCATCGTCACCACCTTGCAGACGATGGCCAAACACAAAGGGCTGCCAGTGCCGGCGCAGGGGTTTGGCGCCTTCCTGGTGGTGGTCGCGCAATTCACCCTGCTATGGCTGGTGTACCGCGCGGCGCTAGGTTTTTCCAGCTTGCCCGGTGTGCTGCGCCGCCATCCGCAACTGGCGCTGCATGCTTCCTACTGGATGCTGCTGGCCGTGTTGTGGCTGACGACACCCGCCGCCGGGCTGTGGCGAGCGGTGTTGTTCGGGCTGGCGCTGTTGTACCCGATGTTGCTCTGGCGCTGCGGCTATCTGTTGTTGGCGGGCCAACACGGCCGGATGGCCGGAACCGGTGTTGCCGACCATGTTATTTACCTGTGGCCGGCTTATGGCGGATCCGACACCCCTTATGGCAAGGGGCTGACTTACCTGGCGCAAAGCGAAGCAAAAACCACCGACGAACTGGCGCGCTCGCAACTCGCCGGCATCAAGCTGCTGCTGCTGGCAGTCGTATGGCGCCTGGTGTTGACTGGGTTCGAGGGAATACTTTACGGGCCAGGCAACAAGCTGACCGCCGCAATTGGCGGGTCGACCATGGGCATGCCCAAGATGGAAACACTGCTGGTGCTGGGCGCGCGCGCTCCGCTCGGGCAGTCCTGGGCCAGCATTTATTGCGAGTTGTTCGAGCAGGTGCTGCGGCTTGCCATAAAGGGCCACCTGATCGTCGGTTTCTTGCGCCTGTATGGGTTTAATGTTTTTCGCAATACCTACAAGCCGTTATTGGCCGAGACGGTGGTCGAATTCTGGAGCCGTTACTTTTACTATTTCAAGGAACTGCTGACCACCTTCTTCTTCCTGCCCACATTCACCGGCTTCGGCAAGCGGCTGCGCAGATGGCCGAACCTGCGTCTTTTGGCGGCCGTGTTTGCAGCCGCCTTTGCCGGTAATGTGTACTACCATGTGATCAAGAATTCCGCTGCGATGGCGCAGGGCCAGTTGTTTCAGGTGCTGGACGCACAAAGTTCGCGCATGTTTTACTGTCTGCTGTTGGCGGCCGGTATTTTTGTGTCCATGCTGCGCGAACAACATCGGCGCGGGTCGGCAACGGTGGTCGCACGCACGCCGCGTTTGCTGCGAATCTTCGGCGTATGGACTTTCTTTGGCTTGATCTTCATCTGGAACGCCGATGGTGGTGCGCCTTTCCTGACGCGGGTCAACTTTTTTCTGGGTCTTTTTGGTGTGGGCTAGCATGCAATTCGGGAGATGAATAAGCGCCATGTTTCTTGATCTGCAAGTTGGCAACCTGGTCGAGCCCGTCAGCGGCCGCAACTGGGACCGCGCGACGATTTCGCGCGAAGTGACGCGGCGGATTGCGCGTTATCAGGCCCACGGCCTGGCACGCGGAGACCGGGTTTTTCTGCCGTTCGGCAACCGGCTCGAATTTTTCGTCGAGTTGCTGGCGATCTGGCGTCTTGGGGCATGCGCGGTACCGATCGACGCGCGCCTGACGCCCTTTGAAGTCACGACCCTGGTCGGCGCGGCGCATCCGCGCCTAGCCGTGGTGGACGACGCGACCGACCCGGCAGTGCTGGCGGCGCTGGCTGACGCGGGGGTGCTGGCCATCAACACAACCGATACCGGCAACCAGCACGCGACTGCCGGCTTGAGCCGCCTCGACGATGACGCGCTGATCCTGTTTACTTCGGGTTCCACCGGGGCGCCCAAAGGCGTGTTGCATACCCACCGGTCGCTGCGGGCGCGCTGGATTTCTTTGCGCGATCGACTGGGGATCGCGGTTTTTGCGCGCACCCTGTGTATGTTGCCGACCCATTTCGGGCACGGCCTGATCTGCAATTGCCTGTTCCCGTGGTTGTCGGGCCAGGACCTTTTTATTACCGCGCCGTTTCGTCCCGAAATCATCATGCGGCTGGGCAACTTGCTGGACGAGCATCGCATAACGTTCATGTCGTCGGTGCCTTCGGTCTGGCGGTTGGCGCTCAAACTGGCGCGTCCGCCCAAAGCCGGCACGTTACAACGCGTGCATGTCGGCTCGGCGCCGCTGTCGGCCCATGTCTGGGAGGATATTCGTGCCTGGACCGGCACACGGCAGGTTTGCAACGCTTATGGCATTACCGAAACCGGCAGTTGGGTGGCGGGCCTCGCCAACGCCGACGTGCCGGCTGAAGACGGCCTGATTGGCGAAGGCTGGGGCGCGGTGGTCAAGGTGCTTCACACCGCCGAGACCTCTGCCCCACTCGAGGCCGACGCGCAATGTGCCAGTGGGGAGGCGGGATACGTGTGGCTCAACACACCGGCGCTGATGAAAGGTTACTTTCAGCGCGACGACCTGACCATGCAGGCGGTGATCGACGGCTGGTTCTTCACCGGCGACATTGGCGTAATCGACCAGCGTGGCCAATTGCTGCTGCGCGGGCGCGAGCGCGACGAGATCAACAAGGGCGGCATGAAAATCTATCCGGCCGATATCGACGCGGTGGTAGAGCGTTTCGAGCTCGCCAGCGACGTATGCACATTCGCGCTGGATGACGATATCTATGGCCAGGTGGTAGGCATGGCCGTGGTGCTGAACGACCAGCAGGACGGCACCGTACGCGCGTTGCACGCCTGGATGAAGAAACACCTGGCCGAGCCGAAAATGCCGGTGCGCTGGTGGGTGGTGGGTGAAATACCGCGCACCTCGCGCGGTAAAATCAACCGCGAGGCGGTGCGAGCGGCTTGCGCTGACAAACCGGCGCTGGACCTGGTGCGTATCTTTAACGCGGGCGCCGGAACATGAGCGCCGCGCGCGAACAATTGCTGCTAGATCTGAAACGGTTCCTGCGTACGATCCAGAAGCCAAACCGGCCGGTGGAAAGTCTGCAACTCGATGAGCGCCTGGTCGCGTCGGGCCTGATCGACTCGCTGGCGATCATGCAGATTGTGGTGTACCTGGAGGAAAACTACGCTATCGATTTCGCCGCCAGCGGCTTTGACCCGGACCGGCTGGCTTCGATGGGAAGCATAGTTGACCTGATCGAGGAAGCCAGAGCCAGAGCCTGAGCCCGGCTGGCGCGGGCGTCTTTGCGGCGGGTTGTCAGCTCAGCACGACGCTGCTAAGACGCCGGCGGTAAGTGGCAACCACTGGGTCGGCTGGCGGAATCTGGCCATCGGCCACTTTGACTTTGGGCGTTTCGATTATGTCCAGTATGGCGATGAAGGTCTTGCGCGCAATTTCTTCATTCCAGGTCTTGTCGCGCATCAGGATCTCGAGCAACTCGTCCATGGCTTGTGTCCATGACTGAGCGGCCATCAGAACCTGCGCCTTGTCAAAACGCGCTTCAAAGTCACGTTTGTTGGCACCGATCTTCACATCGAATGCGGCCAGCGCGGCGACCCGGTCACCAGCGGCAGCGGCAAAATCAATCGCCGCGATCCAGCGTTGCAGCGCGTCCAGGCGGCGCACCTGAGCGGCTTTTGCCGCGGCCGGCGCGAACGCCGAGCGGGCGTCGGCGTTGCGCCCAAGTTGCAGCAAGAGCTTGACATAGTCAAAACGCGCATCGTCGTTGTCGGGGCTCTTCAGCATGGCCTGGTGCAAAGCCTCGTGAATGGCCGCCGGATCATCGTCCGCGGGTGCGTCGGAAAACGCGACACCGGTTACCTCGGCTTCCATCACATCGGCGGGCGGCAAGTGTTTGTCCAGAAAAGCCTTGAGTTGCCCTTCAGGCACCGCGCCCATGAAACCATCGACCGGCTTGCCGTCGATCAGCAACACGCAGGTCGGAATACTGCGGATGCCAAACGCCTGGCTCAACTCCTGCTCCTGGTCCGAGTCGACCTTGGCCAGTTTGAAGCGGCCGGCGTAGTCCGCCTCCACCTTCTCCAGCAACGGGCCGATGACTTTGCACGGCCCGCACCACGGGGCCCAAAAGTCGACCAGCACCGGGGTCGTGGTGGAAGCCTGGATGACTTCGGCTTCAAAGTTTTCCGCGGTAACGTTGATCATTGTGTTTAACTCGGGGACAAAAAGGGACTGACGGGCTGACTAAAATCGGGGCCAGGACCGCTGGCAATCACGCCAGGTTGCCGGCAAGCCCGGTCTCCCAACTACCATGAACATTCAAATCGGCGTTGTCATGGGCTCCAGTTCCGACTGGGACACCATGCAACACGCAGTGCAGATTCTCCAACAGTTTGGCATCCGGCACGAAACCCGCGTGGTTTCGGCGCACCGCATGCCCGACGACATGTTTGCTTACGCGGCGCAGGCGCGTGCCCGTGGACTCAAGGCCATCATCGCCGGCGCCGGTGGCGCCGCCCATTTGCCCGGCATGCTGGCGGCCAAGACCACGCTGCCCGTGCTGGGTGTTCCGGTGGCGGGCAAACACCTGGCAGGCGTCGATTCGCTGTACAGCATGGTGCAAATGCCCAAAGGCGTGCCGGTGGCCACATTTGCAATCGGGGCTGCCGGTGCCGCCAATGCCGCGTTGTTCGCCGTCGCCCTGCTGGCCAACGAAGACCTTGCCTTGTGCGCGCGCCTGGATGTCTTTCGGTCTGAACAAACGCAGGCGGCGCGCGCCATGCTGCTACCTGTGGCGCCGAGCCTGGGCGGCCAGGCAATTGAGAACCAGCCATGAGCGGCCAGACGATTCTTCCCGGCACCACCGCCACCGGGCAACAGACCACGCTGGGCGTCATGGGCGGAGGCCAGCTGGGCCGCATGTTTGTGCAGGCGGCGCAGCGCATGGGTTATTTCACCGCCGTGCTGGACCCCAACCCGGCCAGCCCGGCCGGCCTGCTAAGCCATTACCACATCCAGACCGATTACCTTGACGAGCAGGGCCTGGCCCAGATGATGCAGCGTTGTGCGGCGATTACGACCGAGTTTGAAAACGTGCCGGCCCCCGCGATGTTCACGCTGGGCGCGCACCGGCCCGTCGCACCGGCGGCCCAGGCACTCGGCATTGCGCAAGACCGGATTCGCGAGAAGGCGCATTTCGCCGCCTGCGCCGTGCCGTGTGCGCCGTATGCGGCGATCACCACGGCGCATGAGTTGGCCCAGGTCAGCGATGTTTTATTGCCCGGCATCCTGAAGACCGCCCGGCTGGGTTACGACGGCCGGGGCCAGTTGCGCGTCAAAGACCGCGCCGAACTCGGCGTGGCTTGG
>JANNGR010000306.1:0-2472 GCA_031403955.1 Betaproteobacteria bacterium | reverse complement strand
CTCGACGCCGATGTTGCGCAGTGCGCTGAGCTGAATCACCTGCGGATGCCAGAGCGTGTCATACGCTGCCGCCTGCGCCGGGCCCATTGCGTTGTTGACCAGGCCGAACAGCCGCATTGCAGAAGTGATCTGCGCCTGCGCGCGCATGGCCGCATCGGCGTCGATGTCGGCCTTGTTGATGATGACCAGATCGGCGAGCTCCATCACGCCTTTTTTGATCGCCTGCAGGTCATCGCCCGCGTTGGGCAGTTGCATCAGCACGAACATGTCGGTCATATTGGCCACTGCGGTTTCGCTCTGGCCGACGCCGACGGTTTCGACGATGACGATGTCGTAGCCTGCGGCCTCGCAGACCAGCATGGCTTCACGGGTTTTTTCTGCCACGCCGCCGAGCGTGCCGCTCGATGGGCTGGGGCGGATGAAAGCCTGGCTTTGCACCGATAGCCGTTCCATGCGGGTTTTGTCGCCGAGGATGGAGCCGCCCGAAAGGGTGGAGGACGGATCGATGGTGAGCACCGCAACGCGCTGGCCCTGTGCGATGAGGTAGAGGCCGAGCACTTCGATGAAGGTCGATTTGCCGACGCCCGGTACGCCGCTGATGCCGAGGCGGAAAGATTTTCCAGAGTGCGGCAGCAGCGCAGTCAGCAGTTCATCACCTTGGGCGCGGTGATCGGCGCGGGTCGATTCGAGCAGCGTGATCGCTTTGGCGATGGCGCGGCGCTGCACCGCGGCACCGCCGTGCAATATGCCATCAAGCACTCCACTGCTCCTGATAAATAATCTTCTGCTTGTCTACAGAGATAAGGCCTTGGTAAACCAATCCTTCAAAAATTTCATCAATTTGCAGGTCGTCCAACCGATCTGCGAACGCGACCTTCTTCAAGCTATTTTTCAACGTATTCAGCGTGCTAGGGCGATTTCCTACCCGCTCCTTAAGCCAATCGGCAGCAGCACTGATCTGATCAGCTGGCTTGACAGCAAGCGCTCTCTTGAATAAGGGGATCGCAGCCAAGTTCGGCGCTTTCGCTGAATAGATGCCCCTACTTTTTAAATGCGCCAAGAGAGAGTCGTAATCCCGATCCTTTGCAACAACGTGAAAGAAAGCATCGGGAAATTGCTGTGACAACTCGCCCAGATAAAAAGCGAGGTGCATGTCTAGTGCGTCAGGCCCTTGCTTAGCAACCCTAACGTATTTGGCACGGCTACCCAACTCTTGCATGGCGACAACCACATCAGTTGCTAGTCGGTTTTGATGGGGGCCAACGAAAACATGAACCTGGACATTTTCTATTGCGAGCGCAGGCAGCAAATCAGGTTGCACGTTCTCGAAATCGACCAAGATTATCTGGGATCGCATCTAATTTGCCCAGCAGTTATTCGGATGGCGGTCAGCCAGCGAGCGCCTTCCGAATCTGCTCCAGCACATCCTTCGCACTCGCCGGAATCGGCGTTCCCGGCCCGTAAATCCCTTTCACCCCGGCCTCATAAAGCATCTCGTAATCCTGCCGGGGAATCACGCCGCCGACGAAAACGATGATGTCGTCGGCACCCTGGCGTTGAAGCTCTTCGATGATCGCTGGCACCAGCGTTTTATGACCCGCCGCGAGCGTGCTGACACCGACGGCATGCACGTCGTTTTCAATCGCCTGCCGCGCGCATTCTTCGGGCGTCTGGAACAGCGGACCCATGTCCACGTCAAAGCCCAGATCGGCAAAGGCGGTGGCGACGACTTTTGCGCCTCGGTCGTGGCCGTCCTGGCCCAGTTTTGAAATCATCACGCGCGGCCGACGGCCCTCGGCTTCGGCGAAGGCGTTGATTTCGGCTTTGAGCGTTTCCCAGCCTTCGGCCGAGTCATAAGCCGCTGCATACACGCCGGTCACTTTCTGTGTGTCTGCGCGATGACGCCCGTAAACTTTTTCGAGCGCATCGCTGACTTCACCGACTGTGGCACGGGCTCGCATCGCCTCGATGCACAGCGCAAGCAGGTTGCCCGAGCCTTCAGCCCCGCCTGTTGAACCGGCATGGCCAGCCGCAGCTGTCAATGCTTCAAGTGCCGCTTCAACTTGGGCGGAATCGCGGCTCTGCCTGATCGCCTTGAGCCGCGCAATCTGGCCATCCCGCACGGCCACGTTGTCGATGTCGCGGGACTCGATGGCGTCCTCTGTCTTGAGCCTGTATTTATTGACGCCGACGATCACGTCCTTGCCACTGTCGATACGGGCCTGCTTGTCGGCCGCTGCCGCTTCGATCTTGAGCTTGGCCCAGCCGCTGTCAACTGCCTTGACCATGCCGCCCATCGCATCGACTTCTTCGATGATCTTCCAGGCCGCGTCGGCCATGTCCTGCGTCAGCTTTTCCATCATGTAGCTGCCGGCCCACGGGTCCACCACGGCACCGATGTGCGTCTCTTCCTGGATGATGAGCTGGGTGTTGCGCGCGATGCGCGAGCTGAACTCGGTCGGCAGCGCAATG
>JANNGR010000305.1:0-13413 GCA_031403955.1 Betaproteobacteria bacterium | reverse complement strand
CTACACAAAATTAACCATATTGGCATAGCAGTGCAATCAATCGCTGCTGTAATGCCTTTCTACGGGCCAACGTCGGCTTTGCCATCGGCGCCGGTACCGACGTGGCGATGGAAAGTGCCGATGTGGTGCTGATGAAAAGCGACCCCTACGACATCGTTGGCGCCATCGAGTTGTCGCGCGCCACGGTGCGCAAGATGCACCAGAACCTGTGGTGGGCGGTGGGCTACAACACGATCGCGTTTCCAGTCGCTGCCGGCGTGTTGTACCCGTTCGTGCTGAGCCCGGAGGTGGCCGCGATATCCATGTCGGGCAGCACGCTGATCGTGGCGATCAATGCGCTGATGTTGAAGCGAACCAAGCTGGCCGGTATTCGTCAGCCTGGCAAGACCGTAGTGCCCGATATGTCGCGCGCGCATGCAGCGCCCGAGGCGGCCAAGGCGGCTTCGGCGTCGGCGTCGGCAAAGGCGTAACGGCTGGTGGTGGCGTGATAGATCTGTCGTTTCCTTTTCACAATGAAAGCGCCGCACTGGTCAATGCGCCGGTTGATCGGGTATTCGCCTACCTGGACGACCCGAAGGCGCTGGCGGCGCACATGGGCGAATCCTCAATGATGATGGCAGGCTCGCGCATGTCGATCGACGTTGACGCTGACGGTGGGCGCGTGGTCGGATCGAAAGTTCGCATGCAAGGGCGCATGATGGGCATTCCACTTTCGCTGGAAGAGGTGATCACTGAGCGCCAGGTTCCCAGCAGGAAGGTCTGGGAGACAATCGGAACGCCGAACCTCGTGGTCATGGCGCATTACCGCATGGGCTTCGAGTTGACGCCCAGGGGCGGCTCGTCGCTGGTGCGTGTTTTCATTGATTACAGTTTGCCAACTACTGCCCCGGGGTCGTGGCTTGGCCGTTTGCTCGGCGGGGTTTACGCGCGCTGGTGCACGAAACAGATGGCCGATGATGCCGCCAGGCAGTTCGACTCGACGCGGCTGGCCAACCACGCATAGCGATGGCAGCCACGACATTTACCGTTGGCTATCACGACCTCCACCCGGACGTGAGCATGAACTTTCAGATGAACCGCTTATACGGTTCGGTGGGCGAGCCTGACATGCTGGAGGAGATGCGGATGGCGGCGCCGCGCATCGCGACCTATGCCGATTGGAAGCGGGAGTTTGTGGCGCTTGCCGAGCGCGCTTCGCAACAAGGCCAGGTCCTCAGAGCGGGGTTCTACTGGCGGTCCGCGGAATTCTTCATGCGGCCAGACGATCCGGACCGAAAGAGCGCACGCGAAAAGTTTCTGGGAGCGGTGCGGTCGGTATACGCACTGGAGCTCGGCGAGCGCTACGCTGTGCCCTATGCCGATGGTCACATCAGCGGTGTCCTGCCTGCGTACCGATTCAAGCCACAGCAGGCCAAATCCACGATCCTCGTATTCGGCGGATTCGACAGCACTATCGAGGAGCTGACCCCGACGTTCGTCTATCTTCGCGACGCTGGTTATGACGTCATCGCATTCGACGGTCCCGGCCAGGGTGGCGCGCTCAACGAGTCAGGTCTGCCCATGACCGCGGAGTGGCACAAGCCGGTGGCTGTGGTTCTGGATTATTTCGAGGTGGAGCGGGCAGCGCTGATTGGGATGTCGCTCGGCGGGTGTCTGGTGATGCGTGCCGCAGCCCTGGAGCCGCGGATCGAACGCGTGGTTGCCTTCGATATTTTCACGAATGGCCTTGATATCACTTTGCGTCAGACCCCTGCGCTGCTGCGCGGATTGCTGCAAGTCCTGTTGCGACTCCGAGCGGCCAGTGTGGTGAACTGGATGCTCGCCCGAGTTGCCAGGAAAAGTCCGGTCGTGCAATGGGGTCTCCAGGAAGGCATGCACGTGACCGGCACTCATTCGGCGTTTGGATTCCTTGAGGCATTCAGGCAATTCGAGACGGCGGATGTCTCCGCGTCCATCACGCAGGACGTTCTGCTGCTGGCCGGAAGCGAAGACCACTACATCCCGATCGAACAGTGGTACGCCCAGACAAGAATGATCACGAACGCGCGATCGATCACTGCACGGTTGTTTACGCGAGGCGAGAGTGCGCAGAACCACTGCCAGTTGGGCAACCAGGGTCTTGCACTGAAAACAATCGTCAATTGGCTGGACGGGATGCAGCTTGATAGGGAGACTGTGAATTTTGCTTCGGGGAAAGCCACTGTGCTACGGCGAATCCCGCAAGTAAGCGCGCAGCGAATTGGATCAAAAAAGTTTTGAGGACGTATGCCATGACTGAATCCTGGAAAGTACATGCGCTATCGCTGGCGACGACTCTCGGCGTGGCATTCGTCTTTTGCGCCATTTTCGATTTTCTGTTTCCACCTTTCGGGTTGCTCGCTGCAATTGCATTGGCCAGTCCACTACCAATCTCGGGGAGTCCACTTGCTTTCCTGACGGGGTTCGCGCTGTTCACGATCGCTGGTTTTGTGCTTGGCGCATTACATGGAATCGCATGGGGATATTGGAGCAAAGAACTTCGTTGAGATGAGGTTGCGGGTCAAGTCCGGATACGCTGAATGAACGAAAACAACCAAGGAAGCACCATGAAAACGAGTGTTATCGAAGTGCGCGACATGCTGTCGATCCTGAGCGTGCTCGGGGTGGAAAAGCGGATTGGCGACGTGCCGGGTGTCGAAAGCGTGACCGTCAATCACGCCACTGGAACCGCGGATGTCCGCTACGACGAGACGCTCCCCCAAATCGCGGCCATCAAGTCGGACGTGCGCCATGCGGGGTTGGAGTCAGCGGAGCCTGACACGCCGCCCCCGGCGGCGCCAACGACACCGCGATACCCTGGTTTTGACGTACCGGGCCGATGGATTCCAGGGCGAAATAGTTAAAGGATGAGGTGCGGACTTTTTCCTCTTCCGGCTTAGGCCCCGACACGTCCACGCCGTCGCGGGGTGCGCTTGCTTCACTTTTGCTTGGCGAGCCACTTGTCGAACTGCGCAATTTCCTTCTTCTGCGCTGCAATGATCTGTTTGGCCATCGCTTTCATCTCGGGTGATTTGCCTTGCGCCAGTTCCATTTGCGCCATATCTAGTGCTCCTTGATGATGAATTTTCATCATCATCGCGAAGTCCTTGTCGGTGTCGCCGGACATCTGCATCTTCTGCATGCTGTCCATTCCCATCATCATCGATTGCTTCATGTCGCCGGAGCCGGCCATGCCCTTTTGCATCTGCATTTGCGGCATGCTGGCACTGGGCATGGCAGGTTTGGCAGTCTGCGCCTGAGTTGCGGTCATCAGGCCCATTGCAAGAACTGTTGCGAAGCCCAGGGTGCGAGCCGAATTGAGCGTTAGGTTGATCATCGTAATTTCCTTAAGTTGAGGTTTGGGTCGGGTGTGTTCTGAGGCACACATCAGCATCCAGAAAAATCTTCCCAGGGTCGGTGCGCTGGCACACGTAGCAAGGGAAATAATCGGCGCCTTACGCTGTCACATGAGTGGTATTGACTGCTTCGCCCCGATTTCCCATGCCTCTTCCGATCGACTTGCCGCCCTTGACCGCTGTGACGTTAGCGCCATTGCCGAGGTGGGCGATGACCAGACGCTCAGGGAGTTCGTCGCCCAGTTGGTGCACGATCGATTTGATCGACAGACCGTGAAGCCCGTAGCGTTGGATGCCATCTGACTGCAGTTCCTTGGCGATCGGGAGCACACGGGCCACCTCAGGCAGGTCGGCGTGAAAGCTGGTGTCGAAACATGCCGCCTGGGGGACGCCGGGGAAGTGCTCCTGCGTCAAGCGGATGAGCGCCAGCGCGGCAGATGTGTGCAGCGGCGCAAAGGCCGCAGCGGCTTGCAATTGCCGCAACACCGCGTCGTCGATGCGGCAATGCTGGCGCAAGGCCGTCCCGCCATGCACGACGCGGTGCCCGATGGCGTCGGGTGGCGGCATGCAGTCGCAGCGCATTCGCCACCACGATCAGCGTCGAGCCTTCGTGGAACAGCACCGCGGTGGCGATGCCCAGGCCGAAGAGGGTGGCGGGAATCAGCAGCACCACCACGCCCAGGCTGACCCACGGGTTCTGCTGAATGATGCGGCTGCTGCTGCGCGACAGGCCAACCGCAAACGGCGTTGCGCCAGGTCGTCGGCCATCAGCGCCGCGTCGGCCGTCTCCAGCGCCACGTCGGAGCCGGCAGCACCCATCGCGATGCCCACCGTGGCATTGGCCATCGCCTGTGCGTCGTTGCCGCCGTCGCCGACCATCGTCACCTGGCCGTGCGCTTGCCGCAGTTGCTTGATCGCCTCGACCTTCTGCTCGGGCATCAGTCGCCACGCGCTTCGGTCAGGCCCACCGTCCTGGCCACCGCTTCGGCCACCTGCTGGTTGTCGCCCGAGATCATGATCAGCCGCTCGATGCCGAGTTGGCGCAAGTCCGCCATCACCTGCGCCGCCACCGGGCGCGGCGTGTCCATGACGCCGAGCACGCCCAGGGAGCACGATCCTTGCCGCACCACCATCGTCGTGTGGCCGTTGGCCACGAGTTGCTTGTTGGCATCAACGACCGCGGCGGGAGGCGCCGAGTCCGGCAGTTCGGAGAACAGCACCGGCTTGCCGATGTGCACCGTCTGCCCATTCACAAGCGCCTGCACGCCGCGGCCGGTGATGCCCTTCACGTCGGCCACGGTCGCAGGCTTGATGCGGTCCGCCAAGCGCTCGCGCGCACCGGACACCACGGCAGAAGCCAGCGGATGGTCGCCCTGCGCGTCATGGGCCTCGCCCTTTCCGGCGCGCCGACGGTCGCACTCATGAGCGCACACAAGCACTCTTCAGCATGCAAGGACGCAGCTGCCAGGGCACCCGCTGCGGCAACCGCCTCGCAGCCGACCGCGCGTTCTGACCAGCATAGTGCGCCACCGCACAGACGGCAGGGTTCGCCGACCGCAGACTTAAGTTCGCGGTTGAGATACGAGCTGCGAACTACCCTGAATCTGCGTTTACCAGGAGAACATCATGTCCGACACCAAGAGCCACCCCGCGTGCGAGCACCACCACATGGCCGCCGCGCGCCACGTCGCTGCGGCGTACCACCATTTTCAAGCCGTGGCTGCACTCGACAGCTGCAACCATGAGCTCGCCCAAACCCACGCAGCGACCGCCGATACAGAGAGCACCGCCGCCCACAAGTGCTCGATGACTGCCGCCCAGCACTCGCACAAAGCGCCCGTTGCGACGGCGTGAACACCACAGGCTGACCGGCAGCTCGGCGCCATCAGACTTTCACGCGCCACGGTGCGCAAGATGCACCAGAACCTGTGGTGGGCAGTGGGCTACAACGAAATCTAATCCCCGCTCGCGGCAGGAGTCTTGTGCCCCTTCGTGCTGAGCCCGGAGGTGGCAAGGCCGTCGATGTCGGGCAGCACGCTGATCGTGGCGATCAATGCTCTGATGCTCAAACGCACCAGAGCTGGCACGTATTCGTCAGCCGGGCAAAACAGCTACACCAGGATCGCTCGAGGCCGTAGCGGCGCCGAAACCCGGAGCGGTGGCTGCGGTGGCGGTAACTCCGCAACCGGAAGAGGCAGGTGCCTGATCGGAGTGGTCATGACAGACGATCACTATCTGTTTCATCACCGCAGCGAGGTCGATGTCGGCACCGATGCAGGGCAGCCTTTTTTGCGCTTCTGGACGACCACCTCCGGCTTGCCGCCCACATGGAGAAGCCGTCGCTGATGATGGCCGGCGCCACCATGCGCCCATTAATGGCGGTGCTCCGCCCCTGGTTCGGAACCGCGTTGCGTCACGTCTTTGCCAGCGGGCTTTGGGGACGCATTGTCATCGCCACCACTCCCTCGGTGTCCACCGTGTCCTCCGTGCCCGCCATGACCACCATGGCCAAACATATGCATCGCCATGAACGCGATAAAAAACAGAACCCAAACCCAATTTTGTGATAACCATTCCATGATTTACTCCCTACCAAATTGATCTGTCGATTTGAAATTCACTGGCGGCCGTGGCCCGCCAGGTTCGTGTCGAACTCTTGACCGGTTCAACAGCAGCCGCCCCTGGATTTCGGACCTGCCGCGGATTTGCCGGCATTTACGCCGTAACCCGCCTGTAGCACCGCCGATTTCAGTTGTTCAGGCGATGTCATCCTTTCGTCGAATTGCACTGTCGCCTCACCGGCCGACAGCGATACCTTTGCGTCAGTGACCCCGGAGACGGCTTTGAGTGCCTTCGTTACCGAGCTGACGCAGCCGCCACAAGTCATTCCCGTTACTTTCAAAAGTTCGGTTTGCATGGTGATCTACCTATCATGGTTGGTTGGTTGGTTGAAAAATTGAACAATGCCCAGGCATGGCGCGCTATTTGCTGGTCTTCCTGGGACGCCAGAACCTGCACCGAGCAGCACGACGCGGAATCGTTGATGGGATTGCTCGCACCGCGGTTCCGCGCTTCGTCCAGGCTGATGCCCATCCAGGACAAACCACTGCAAATTGCCGCGCGCACTGGCCCGTCGTTTTCGCCGATGCCACCGGTAAAGACAAGCATGTCTATGCCGTCAAGCGCGGCAATCATGCCGGCCACCTGCTTGCGCACGGAATAGCAGAACATCTGAATCGCAAGTCGCGCGTCGGCGTTGGACGCAGCCGCCTCATGCAGGCGCCGCATGTCGCTGCCAACGCCCGAAATTCCCAGAACACCGGAACGATGGTCCACCAGCTCTTCGATCATGGCCGCATCGAACTTCTTCTCACGCAGCAGATAGACCAGCACACCCGGATCGAGGTCGCCGCTGCGTGTGCCCATGATCACCCCGCCAGTCGGGGTCAGTCCCATGCTGGTATCGATCGATTTCCCGTTTTTGACCGCCGTGACACTTGCGCCATTGCCCAGATGGGCGACGATCAATCGGTCCGGCAGATCATCGGCCAGCTGGTGCACGATCGATTCGATGGACAAGCCGTGAAACCCGTAGCGCTCGATGCCCTCCGACCGCAGTTCCCTGGGGATCGGCAGTACACGGGCCACATCCGGCATGTCGGCATGGAATTTGGTATCAAAGCAAGCCACTTGCACAAGGCCAGGAAAGTGCTCCTGCGCGAAATGGATCACCGACAAGGCCGATGGCGTGTGTAGAGGGGCGAAGGCCGCGGCAGCCGCCAGTTGCCGCAGGACCGAATCGTCTATGACGCAATGCTGGCGGAGATTCGGTCCGCCATGCACGATCCGATGTCCGATGGCCGCTGGTGCCGGCATATTGGACTCGGTGAGAAGTCTTGCGATGCGCCGTATCGCTTCCTGTTGGCCGGGAATGGATGCGGTCTCGGAGACGATCTCGTTGCGGCGTGAATCGTGCGCCGAGAATCTTGCTTCACTGCCGCCGATAGATTCGGCCTGGCCGGAGATCAGCACTTCGACATGAGTTGGCCCAACGCGGTACAAGCCGAATTTGAGCGAGGAAGAACCGCTATTCAGTGCGAGCACGATCAACTCCCGTGCGTCGTCCGTTGTGCCGCGTCCCGGCGCAGAAATCGTGCTCATGCTCCCCCCTTGCCAGCCGGCGTGAGGCGCACCCTGGGTTGGCGCGTGACGCCGCGGGTGAATTTGGCTGTTACCCCCGACCACCAGAGCGGCCTGGCCAGCAGAAAGATCAGCATGACAACCAGGGGAACGATTAACCAGGCAAAGCTGCGCTGCGCGAATGCGCCGAAGAGCCACCCGCCGGCGGCCGATCCGAGCGTCTGGCCGAGGCCGGCGGCGGCCGCCAGGCCGCCCATCGTAGTGCCGAGCTTGTTGGCTGAAGCGCCTGCCGCCAGGTAGGCGATGACCGGTAACACCAAGCCGGTGCCGGCGGAAGTAAAACTGACGCCCAGATACATCCATATCTCGGCCCGATGCTGGGTCAGCACAAACAGGCCAATCATGGCCAGGATCAATCCAGCACCTATAAGGATGCGTGCGGCTATCTTCTCCAGCAAGGACGTGAAAAACAGCAAAGCGTTGACGCCCAGCATGACAAGGCTGCACTCGGCAAACATCAACGCTGCCTGGCGTGAGGACTGGCCGGCCTCCTGCTGCCCCTGCAATACGATGCCCAGCTCAAAACCCGCCAGCACGAACATCAGCGCGCCGTTAAGCCAGAGGAGCGCGACAGGCCGGCCCTGGGCGGGGGGCGCTGAATCGGCCCGAGCTGTCGCGGCAGGCGGGCGCGAAGGAGGCAAGGTGCGAGCCAGTCCGAGCATCATCACGGCGCCAAGCAATGCCGACAGGCCCAGTACGACCCGCGCCGAAAGCGTGGCGGAATCTACTGCGCCGCCGAACCATGACCCGACCCAAACGGCAACCACGTTCAGCCCGGGGCCAAACAGGAATCCAAGCAGCGACATGGCACCCAACCAGGCGAAGCGCCGTGCCCTCTGCTCCTGGGGCGTGTACTCGGCAACCAGCGCTGAGACCACGGGAATAACCGCTGCCACGAAGAAGCCTGTAGTGCCACGCAGAAGGTAGATCACCCACACACTTTCACCCGGCACGAGCAGAAGCAACAGGCTTGACACGTACCCGATGAGCCCGATGATGAGAATTCGACCATGCCCTATGCGATCCGAAACGACCCCCCACAACAAGGCACCCACCAGCACACCCGCCGCATACACGCCGCTGAGAAAGCCAACGTGGCGAGCGACTTCGGTGGCCCCTGCGCCCGGCATCAAGGGACCCAGCCAACCCGGCAACAAAGGCATCAGCGCCCCGTAACCGGCCGAAACAACAAAAACAGCCGCCGCCAGCCAGGCCAATTGCACAGGCGCCAACGCGACAGGAGCAGGCGCCATCGCATCGGGGAATGTGGGGGCGGTCATGGCCGAGCCTGCCTTGCGGACGTCAATCTATGCCGGAGCATGCTGATGCGCTGCCCCTTGGGATTTGACGTCCTTATGCAGGTCGATCCGCGTCGGGTTGTTCGACTCAAGGATCGCCTTTGACCGCGCCATCTCGTCCGCGGTGCCATGTGCCACGACCAGAAATCCGTCGGTCTTGACGGCTTGCTCGTACTGGATCACGCTGTCCTTGGGGATACCGATGCTGAAGAGCGCGGCACCCAGCGCGCTCACCCCGCCCACCAGAATTGCACCCTCGACTGCCGCAACCACCATGGCAGCCAGGTGGCCGAGCACCATCACGGGCCCGATCATGGGGATGGTCAGAAATATTCCGCCGAAAAACAGGCTCCAGATGCCGCCCCAGAAGGCGCCGTTCTTGCCCCAGAACTTGATCCGGTCTCCGATGTTGTAGAAGCCTACAACCTTCTCCTCTGAGTGGTAGCCCTGTCCCACGATGCTGTAGTGGGTCATGTCGAACCCGCTGCCGGCAAGTTTTCGGACAGCGTTTTCAGCGTCCTGATGGCGCGTGAAGACCGCGACCACGGCATTATTTGTTCCAGATTGATTTTCCATTTTGCGGTTCCTTTGGTGAGAAATTGATTGAGGGGTAAATTGGAGTTGATGGCACGGTTAGGGGTCGAAGTCAGGCATCCAACGTTCATATTTCGCCTGCTTGGGCCAATGGCCCACCGTCGACTGCGTTGTTGGTCTGCTCACAGCTCCACCGGCTTGTCTGGAAGTTCGTTCCCACTGCGACCGTCAGCCGGGAAATGCTGGACGAGGTGATGGGTCACGGACTGCAAGCCACCGAACATGCCGCGCGCATAGTCCGATTGCCTGAACGCTGTTTCCATCTCGCGGCAAATCCTGGTCCATTCAAGGCACCCGTCAGTTCACCCTGCGCCTGCTGGAACTTCTGTAACGCAGCGGGGTCGTTGATCAATTCCGGAGTAGCCTGGATCGATGTGGCCTTGGAGCGGGCTTCGATAACCCTTGTCAAGGTGTCCTGCTCGAATTTGGCCTCTCCCTTGACCGTGGCGACTAGATTCGGGATTAGGTCCGCTCGGCGCTGGTATTGGTTGACGACTTCCGCCCAACCCGCCTTGACTTGCTCGTCCGTGGTTTGAAATGTGTTGTAACCGCAGCCGGTAAGGCTTAAGACCACGGCGGCTATGAGGATTGCCAATAGTTTGCGCATGTTCAGTTCTCCAAAAAATTCAGTTAGATCGTTGTGGTGCGGGCCGTATTTCGGCCCGGGTGGTTTTGAGGTTCTCGCGACCTCGCCGTGCAAACTGGAGGTAAACGACCGCGCTCAACAGCGCGGCAAAGAAGCACCACACCGAGATGAACCAAGTCGCGTAGAAGTAGTAGGCCGCGGCAAAGGAGGACAGCGCCAGCACGCCGAAGATCCTCACCACGCGATGCGTGGACAGCACCGGACTCAGGGCGGTTGCCATGAGGTACAGCGTCATCGTTACTGCTGCGAAAAAGTGCGGCGAGACGTACTCGATGTGCTGACCAACCGGCCGCGAGACGACCGAAAAAGCGACCAGCGTATACAGCAAATACAAGCCTACCGCGCCGCCGGCTGCCACGAAGGGGAACAGCGCCCGCTGACGCCACCCCGGCGGCTCCATCAGCCAAACCGCCACGGGCACATAGACCGGCCACAGAACATGTGAGAAGAAGGAATACACATAGGTCATGACGGCGTTGAGCAGCAGTGCATCCACGCGGAAGGTCAGCCAGATCACACCCTCGGTCAGCTGCTGGATCGCAAACAGCATTGGAATCGCCGCGAATGGCAGTTCGCGCGGACGACGCGCTGACCTAAGTGTCAGCGTGCCGATGCCGAGCAACAAGGCACCCGCGGAAAAGCTGGCCGTGGCGGAGAAGCACATTCAGTTCACTTCTCTGAATCGGCATTCAGGTGCCGTGTAGAGGTCGCTGCGCGACAGGGGAACGGGCCACTCACCACGATTTGGCCTGGACGCGAGAATCTGGTAGACGCCCGTGCTGCCGGCCTCGAAGTCCAGCGCACAGGCGGCCATGTAAAGACGCCAGACGCGATAAGTTGGTTCCTCCACCTCGCGCAGTGCCGCCTCGCGGTTGGCTTCCAAGCGCGTCACCCAATGACGCAGCGTCAGCGCGTAGTGCGGGCGCAGCCCTTCAACGTCCAGGATCTCGAAGCCCGCCCGCTCCATGCCGAGTTGGATATTGCTGACGCAGTCGAGTTCACCGTCCGGGAAAACGTAGCGGTTGATGAACTCGGTTGCCACCGTCTTGTTCCAGCCCTCCTCGTCATGGGTGATGCCGTGGTTCAGGAACAATCCACCGGGACGCAGCACGCGTTGGACCTTCGCTAGGTAGGCTGGCAGGTTGGCCAGACCCACGTGCTCGAACATGCCGATGCTCGATACCTTGTCGTAGGCGGCCTCCCCGGCCAGATCCCGGTAGTCGAGCAGTTCCACCGTCACCAGGTCCTGCAAGCCTTCGGCACGGATGCGCTGCTGCGCGTAGTCGAGCTGCTGGCGGCTTAACGTGATGCCGTGCGCCCGCACTCCGTAATGTCGGGCCGTCCAGCACACCAGCGCGCCCCAGCCGCAGCCAATGTCCAGCAGCCGCTCCCCTGGCCGCAGTCTGAGTTTGCGGCAGATGTGTTCCAGCTTGTTGCGTTGCGCCTGATCAAGCGATTCGTCGGCATTCGTGAAGTAGGCGCAGGAGTACACCCGCTCCTCATCGAGCCACAAGCGGTAGAACTCGTTGGACACGTCGTAGTGAAACGAAATCGAAGCACGGTTCTCGGTCTTTGAATGGGCCTTGACGGCACTGCCGCGTAGTGGCGAGGCGCTAGTCCGGGAACCGCGCGATAAATTGTCGGTCGGTCCGATTCGGAAGGCTGCGAGCAATGCACCCAGCCGGTCGAGGAACGACAGGCGGATCGAGTGCAAATGGTCTCTAAGGCTGAGCGCCGCGAAAAAGTCGCCCTCGACGTCGACGTGGCCCCGGAAATAGGCTTCCACAAGACAAAGAGGATCACGCCCGAGGACCATCGAACGAACCACGCCTGGATGGTGGCATACGAGGGTGAACCGCGGATTCGGTTCATGCGGGTCAGTCTTGCCGAGTCTCAAGATTGCACCGTTCCACAAGCGAAACGCGACACTGCCATCGAAGCCGCGAAACAACCTCTTCAGCAGGCCCGATGCTTCGTCAGCGCCTCGATGTGCTACCGCGCCCCAATGACTGGGTAGGGCAGCGGCGCTTGCAACCAGGTTGTCCCCTTGAGGCTCGTGCAGTGATGAGGAACCGGCGACGCGCATCGGATCGCTCATGCCGATGTTCCTGCGGCAACCTTCGCGGCGGTCGCCAGTGTGCCCGGCGACTGCGCCCTCTTGATACCGGCAAGCTTGGTGCGCTTGAGCATCAGCGCGTTGATGGCGACGACCGCCGAACTGCCTGACATCGACAACGCCGCGATTTCCGGGGACAGTGTGAAGGGGTAGAAAACGCCTGCTGCCAGCGGGAAGGCAATCACGTTGTAGCCCACCGCCCACCACAGGTTCTGGTGCATCTTGCGTAGAGTGGCACGCGATAGCTCGATGGCTCCAACCACGTCGTATGGGTCACTCTTCATCAGCACCACCTGGGCACTTTCCATGGCTACATCGGTGCCGGCACCGATGGCAAAACCTACGTCGGCCTGGGTCAGTGCCGTGGCGTCGTTGATGCCGTCACCGACCATGCCGACCTTGCCCTGGTCCTGTAGCGCCTTGATCTTGGCTGCCTTCTGGCCTGGAAGCACCTCGGCCAGCACGATGTCTATGCCCAGTTCCTTGCCAATGCGCTCGGCCGTGGCCTGGTTGTCGCCGGTCATCATCGCGACCTTGACGCCGCTTTCCTGCAGCTTGGCGATCGTCGCCTTGGATGGGCGACATGAACCACAGCGCGCCCTGCGCCCTCAAGTGGGAGCGGTGTCAACCAGCGACGGCCGCGATGGCCAGCTCGAGCGGGAGAGTGAACGAGTTTCATGTGGAACTATGGTTGTCGTGGTCGAATGAACTGCCGCCGGTTGCGTGCGAACCACCTGCGCAAGCGTGGTGTCCAGATCTATCCTCCGTACCTGGGCACGGAGTCATCAAGAAGGCAAGGGGGAAGAAGATCGCCGAGCGCCAGGATCCGGACCGGATCCAAGCGTCAGCGCATGGCTATAACAACAGTCGCGCGTAGCGCAGTCGGATCGACGGCCCAGACGTGGCGAGCTGCATATGGGGCCTTTGGTGGGACACCAAGGCGACCGGCGCTGACGCCGCCCAGAGAACGGCGACGAGGCCCGGTGATCCGGGGTCGGTCAGATCAACGCCGGGCTGCGACGTGGGCAAAGATTGCGAGGCAACCTCGCAGACCTTCAGGCACAGCGCCTTGGAGGTATCCAAAGCCACGCCGTGGCCGACAACGTTCAGCGTGCCGGCCATCCGGGGCGAGAGCGACGCCGCGATGTGAAATGGAACCAGGGGCGCTTCCAGCAGGCAAGCATG